>JBILRJ010000028.1:0-18320 GCA_044372695.1 Spirosomataceae bacterium | reverse complement strand
GACTTATAAATTCCCGAAAACCTCTTTGGGCTTTTTGGATCGTTTTTTGGTAACAGCGGAGGCCTTTCGTATCCCTGTTCAAATTGTTTTTAATAAAATGGATTTGTTGACAGAGGAAGAAAAGGATCAGGTGTTTGAATGGGCTGGATTGTACCAAGAACTGGGTTATGGCATTTTATTTACATCTATCCCCAATAACGAAGGCATTGATGATTTCAAGGAGATGTTTCAAGGAAAAGTATCTTTGATGTCAGGTCATTCTGGGGTAGGGAAATCCAGTTTATTGAATATTGTTGCACCAGATTTGAACATAAAAACCAAAGCAATATCTGATTTTGCTCAAAAAGGAGTTCATACCACCACCTACGCTACCATGTGGGAATTGGGAGAAAATACGTATTTGATAGATAGTCCAGGTATCAAAGAATTGGGCATATTGGAAATTGAAAAAGATGAATTAGCGCATTATTTTCCTGAAATGCGGGTCTTATTGGGCGATTGCAAATTCAATAATTGCATGCATTTGAGTGAACCAGGTTGTGTGGTAAGAGCAGCGGTTGATGAAGGAGAAATTGCAGTTACTCGGTACATGAGTTATTTAAGTATGCTTGAAAATGATGATAATCGAAGATAAACCTATTATATACTATGGAAAATTTACTTTGGGGCATTGATTTAGGAGGGACAAAAATTGAATGTGCGGTTTTAGATAAACAAGATCCAACTCGGGTGGTTATTCGAGAGCGGATTGACACTGAATCGGCAAAAGGATATGATCATATTTTGCATCAGATCAAGGTCTTGGTCGATCGGGTAATTGAGAAATTGGGTATAGAACCTACGCAAATTGGATTTGCTACTCCGGGAGTGATGAATCCAAGGACCTTGACCATGAAAAATTGCAATACAACTTGTTTGAATGGGCAGTTTTTAGCGCGGGATTTAGAAAATATATTAGGTGTGGAAGTGAAATTGGCGAATGATGCCAATTCTTTTGCTTTGGCAGAGACCTTATTGGGAGCGGTAAAAGACATAGATCCCAATGCAGAATCGGCTTTTGGAGTCATAATGGGCACAGGAGTAGGCGGAGGCTTGGTGGTGCATGGCAAAATTGTGAACGGATTGCATGGGATAGGAGGTGAGTGGGGGCATAATATATTGGAAGAAGGCGGGACGCCCTGCTACTGTGGAAAGGCTGGTTGTGTGGAAAATGTCATTTCAGGACCAGCTTTGGAAAGCTATTATGAAAATGCTTCTGGCCAAAAATTGAAATTGAAAGAGATACTGAAATTGGCGGAGGCCAAAACGGATGTCCATGCGGAAGCAACCGTGGAGCGCATGTTGGAGTATTTTGGCAGAGCTATTTCTACCATCATCAATGTCATTGATCCATCTGTGATAGTCATTGGCGGAGGCGTGGGCAATGTGGATTTATTGTACACAGAAGGTTACAATCGAATCAAAAAATACATATTCAATTCAGGAGAGGTACATACACACATTGTCAAACCCAAACTAGGTGACAGCGCTGGGGTATTTGGTGCGGCGATGTTGTTTGCGTAGTGGGGCAATTGCTTTTAGTATGATATATCGTTCATTATATGATTAATTGTCAGTTAATGTATGATTTATTATACAAAACTGCTTAAAACAAATAATATTAAAAATGGTGATTTAATTCAAAGTGGATTTTTATAAAATCAAAAAAAAAGTTCAATATTTTAGACAGATTATGAGATGAATTATTTTGAAATTGTTACAATTTTTGTAATGTTATTGTTATTTTTGACTGATTTTATCCCAAATATATTTGCCCATTGAAGCATAATTTTATCATTTGCAAATTCTTCAAATGAATAAAAATTGTCCTTATGTTCTATTAATAATTGAGTTCCATAAATTTCTTTAACTGCGTTAATGTATCTATTGGCCAAACTAGGCTTTACAGCTTTGGTTTTTTGTATTAAGTTAAAATACTTCTTAAAATCATTAGTGTTTTCTCTTTCTCTAATATCATCAATTGAAGCGTCATCAATCTCAAAAATTCGAACTAAATCTGGCTGTTTATTTATTATATTTCCTGACAATGAAATTAGTTTTAGATTATGATCATATACATACAAAATTTCACTTTCTAACCAGTATGGAATTCTTTCCTTATAAAGAGAACTTTGTTCTAAAAGTTTACCTTTTATTTCATAAGTTTCGGAATTTTCAACAACCTCGAAAATTGAATTTTCGTAAAATATTTTACTTGGTTGTATTTGATTTGACCAAAAATCTATGACATCATTGGCTACAAACTCGTTTGTTACATTTTTATAAGGGAAGTACGTAAATAGGACAGGGGCAAAAAAACTTTGAATATTGAAAAACTGTTTTTTATTTATTGCATCAAAGTAGTTTATCAGCTTGTTTTTTACCTCAGCTGGAGAATGATTTGCTGAATTTATTTCTGTGTATGAGCTTGTATCCGTTGCATTGGTATCTGATAATGAAGCTTCATTATCAGTAATTTTGTCTATTTTATTTAATTCTAAATCTTTTTTACTTATTGTTTGAGTAAATATTATTGAAATGGCCACAATAACAATAAATCCCAAAACAATATAAATTATTGAATCAAAATCATCTTTTTTAACATCTTGTTTAGGACTAGGATTGGGGCGTGTAATTTTAATGGGTTTATCTTTGGGTACAGCATCACCAGATTGCCAGGTTATTGTATTGTCCTCATTAAAATATGTTTTTAAAAAAATAATTATTGATAAAATTATAATGACGCCAATAAAAATTACAAAAAACTGATCCTCCATTTATACATCAATTTTAATTCCCAATTCTCTTTCTGCTTTTTCTTTTAATACCATAAGCTTGCTATAAGTCAATTGGTTCTTTTCTTCGTTGATTTCTTTGGCTATATCATCTGCAATTGCTTTTTTTAATTCATCATGAACGAATCTATCTGGATGAACTTTTTTTCTTAATTGGTCCCTTAATTTCTTTGCCAATTCAATTTTGGATAAATCGTTGACCATTTTACTCATATCTAGTGGACCTGAGTCTGACTTTAGTGATTCCCTCGTTATTTTATTTGTATTTTGTTTTTTTTTCAAAAACAAATATGAAGTTACACATGTCGCCGCTATTATGCCAAGACCTATTCCAGAGTATGTTTTCCAATTCTTAATTAATTCTTCTTTAATCATGAGCTTAATTTAAAATACCTCCAATATTTGTATATTTTGTTAGTTGCCATTGCAAACCAATATTGCCAACATCTGAGTGAAGTTCTAATGTGTCGAAACCTATAGATACCAACTCCCTCACCATTGCATCATTAAATAAAATAAAAGATCCCAGCTCTTGCATTTCTTCCCTAGTAAGTTTTCGCCCAGTCATTGCCTGAATTCTAAAGCCTCCTGCCATAAATCTTGAAAATGTATGAGTATAAGCCGAATTTCCAACACTTATCCTCGCCTTCAATAAAGTTGGCATTTCACCACTGATATATGCCATTTTGGTTGCTAAATTGAAATTTTCTATAAGCTTGCTTCTGTCTTTTCTCTCAGCAAACCAATCATTAATTTTGTTTTTTATTCTTTCCCACATAATTTTATTTTTGACATATTTTTATAATAATTAAGAAAATAACTCCAAAAACAACATAGCCTAATACGCCAATGATTGCTCTTTCTACAAATGCCTCTCCAGCTCTTTTTCCTGTTTTTTTAAATTCATCTACGATGTTTTTGGCTTGTTTTTTTGCATTTTCCATTCAATGATTTAAGGGCGGATCGAAAATTTCATATGATTCATCTACCTATTTTTTTAAGTACTCCTGTAAACTTTAAACGCATTACTACGGTACCTTTTTCTAGAAATTCCGAGTTGAACTCAAAAGTTAGTGTATTACCACTAAATGTGCCCGAACCATATTCAACAAGACTTGAAGTTTGAGTCGAAACTGAAACAGTTCTTGGAATTGTTAGTGTATTACCTGAAATATTTGCTTTAGAGGTAATTATTACGTTATTCAAAATTGTTACTTCTCCTTTGGTTGAAGTAGGAGTTAAGGTAAAATAACCATTACTATTTTTAGAAAATAATACCCCATCATGATATGTATTAATTGTTCCCTCATAATTACCTGATCGCTCAATTTCTGGCTCACTACTTTTATTACATGAAATAATGATTGATAATAGGGAAAAGATAAATATTGATGAGAATGGTTTTATTTTGAATTTCATAGCATTTGAATTAAGGCATCAAAACGGGATTCTTTATTGTTTTTTCATGCCCAATAATAGAATTTTAGGTTAGAAAATTATTTTATATAATAATGAATTCCAATTCCAAGTGTAGCTGAGGAAACGGCCAAACCGCTCGAAATATCTATTTTCCCGTAACCAATATCAGCGGAACCTTCCAGTTTTTCAATGATATCAAAAGCTAAACCACCACCAGCTGAATACCCAAAAAAGGAACTACTATAATCATTTAATATTCCACCACTAATTCCGCTTAATTTATAATTGAATGTGATTAATCCTGCTCCACCATATACATAGGGTCTTAATGGTGAATTATCTTGAGGGAAATGGTAGTAGTATCTTCCTCCATAAAAATTTATATTAAAGGTGCCCGCAGAAATTGGATTAATGGTTCCTTGAATGGTGGAATTTTTGTCAAGATTATACTTTATGCTTAAACCTAAAGAGGTTGCAGAATATTGTGCTCCAATTCCCAATTTGTTGTTTTGAGCATTAGAAACGATACTAGATAACAAAATGATTGATAAGATTAATATTTTTTTCATATTAAAGGTTGATTTTATTAATTACAAAGTTTTTCATATTCTCCCTTTTTTGTATAATAAAATCCGACTATTTTACCACTTTAATTACTATTTGTATATTTTCAGTTGTGGTATTTTTGTCCGTTTTTTTAAGTTTTAATGTCTTTTATAAACAATTTATTATGATTTTGAATCTTAAATGCATGTAATTCGACTTTTGTTATTGCTACTTTGAAGGATTTGTGGACTTTAGGGAATAGCTGATGTAAGAAGGTGGTGGGTTCTTCATGCTTTTTAGGTATTTGGAGTATAAAAATGATCTATTTTTTAAAGGTTTAATTTTTATTGCTAAATTTTGTATGATTTATCATTCAATATGTAATATATTTGCGTATTATGAATGAAAAAGCATACATCAATTGGTTTGAAATGAGTGATACAGCACTTGCGAAAGTGATTGGAGCATTTGTTAAGCATCATCGTTTACAGCAAAATAAAACGCAAGAGGAGGTTTCAATCGCTGCTAATATCAGTAGATCTACTTTGAGTTTACTTGAAAAAGGGGAGGCTGTAACGGTTCCAACCTTGATACAAGTTTTGAGGGTTTTGGATTTACTCTATGTTATGAACATTTTTACTATTCAAGAGGAGATTAGTCCTTTATTACTAGCTAAACTCGCAATGAAAAAACGAAAAAGGTCTAGAGGTACAAATAAAGAAAATGATAATCCTTCAAGCTGGTAATCATGATAACAACAGCATTTGTGAAAATTTGGGGAGAAACAGTTGGTGCAGTTGCATGGAATGAAGCGACTGGCTTGGCTAGTTTTGAATATACCCCTTCTTTTATTGGTACTAATATTGATTTAGCACCCTTAAAAATGCCATTAGCCAATAGCTATAGACAAATTTTTTCATTCCCAGATCTTAGTAATACGAATACGTTTAAAGGTTTACCCGGTTTGTTGGCAGATGTATTACCAGACGATTATGGTAATCAATTAATTAATCATTGGTTGGGTCAGAATGGACGTCCTGAAAATAGTATGAATCCAGTGGAACTTTTATGTTTTATCGGAAGCAGAGGGATGGGGGCTTTGGAATTTGAACCTTCTCATTTGAAAACAAATAAGAGAGCTTTTGATATCGAGGTGGATTCCTTGGTGACTATTTCTCAAAATATGTTAGCCAAAAGAGAAAATTTCGAAACAAATTTGGTGGAGGATGATGAAAAAGCGATGATGGATATTCTTAAAATTGGAACGTCTGCCGGAGGAGCTCGTCCCAAAGCAATCATTGCCTACAATGAAAAAACAGAACAAGTTAAATCAGGTCAAACGATTGCTCCCAAAGGGTTTGAACATTGGTTGATAAAATTGGACACTGTCAGTGATGTCCAATTCGGAGAAAAGAAAGGCTATGGTAGAATTGAAATGGCCTATTATTTGATGGCGCGTGCTTGTGGAATAAAGATGATGGAGAGTCGACTATTGGAAGAGAATGGACGGGCACATTTTATGACTAAACGATTTGACCGAGATGGTGGGGAACAGAAACATCATGTGCAAACGCTTTGTGCCATGCAGCACTATGATTTCAATCAAATATCAAGTTTTAGTTATGAACAAGTATTTCAAACGATGAGATCGTTAAAGCTGCCCTATTCTCAAGCAGAACAAATGTTTAGAAGGATGGTTTTTAATGTCATCGCAAGAAATTGTGATGACCACACAAAAAATTTCGCCTTTATGCTTAAAAAAAATGGAGTTTGGGAATTAGCGCCAGCTTATGATATTTGTTTTGCTTACCGTCCTGATAGTAGTTGGGTAAGTCAACACAATTTAAGTGTTAACGGTAAAAGAAAAAATATTACCAAAGAGGATCTTTTAAAAGTTGCCAAGGCAATGAATTTGAAAAATGCGAATTCCATTATTCAACAGATTAGCGAAAACATTGGTAATTGGAATGATTTTGCTGAAATGTCAAATGTTGCTGTTAGATATAGAGAATTGATAGGAAGGTCTCATTTGACTTTATAACTTACCCTTGAAGTTTTTAATCGTTTTTTTTAGATAAAATCGCTTGGCAAATTTTTCATCCTTTGTTTTAATTGTCAAATTATCTTGCTAATTTACCTCCCAAATTACTTTTTATACACTCAAAGTGACAATCACATGGAAAACACCTTCGAAACTGAACCCAAAATATACGAGAATATCAAGCGAATTCGAGAAATGAAAAACATTTCTCGGCAGCAAATGGCATCGGATTTGGAGCTTTCTTTGAGTGGCTATTCTAAGTTGGAAAGAGGTGAAATTGATGTCTCATTGAATAGAATCCAACAAATTGCGGGAATCCTGGGTGTAGATCTTGCTCAATTAATGAACTTTGATGCTACCCAAATTTTTAATGTGAATAACAACAATGTGATTCAAGGAATTGGTACCAAAGCTAGTTCGGTACATTACCACTCTGACGAATATTTGATCAAATATGTGAAGAAATTGGAAGAGGAAAATGAGCGGCTTAGGAAAGAATTGGGGAGGGAGTAGGTTTTAGTTATTAGTTATTAATGCGAATTAAGGGTTAAAATTATCAATAGGGTCTGTTCTACACGTATATTTAAAAGCGAATTTGAATTTGCCTTTACGCCTCCGCCTTCGACTCCGCTCAGGCATCGGTATAGACCTCTTACATCAATCCGCTGCTTTCAAATCTTTCGTTGGGATTAACCGAAAGTTCAATTATAAGTTCTAAAAAAGAATAAATAGCGTTGGCTGAGCGGAGTCGAAGCCAAAAGCGGTAAGAAGAGAAGTGTAAATTGGATATTTCAACTCTAAATTCGCATTATTAGTTATTTTTGATTAGTTTTTTTACACCACATTATTTCATATTTCATAACTCATAATTCTCAATTAATCTTCTTTTTGGTAACCTTCGTAGTAGTAAGATTGCTCAATTCCTTTAAAAATCATTTCGCGGTTTTCTGTATCCTCCGTTAAGTTGGCCATTAATAAAGTTCTTAATTCTAAAACGTTTATCGGACTACGCTCCATGGCTTGTAGGTAAAGTGTTTTGTCGACAAACTGCCAATCAACTACTTTTTGAAGATTTTTTTTCAACATTAAATCCAGCCATATTCTCATGGTTCTCCCATTACCTTCTAAAAAAGGGTGAGCAATGTTCATTTCTACATACTTGGTGATGATTTGCGAAAAGGTATTTTCTGGCATTTCTTCTACTTTTTCTAATACTTCCTTCAAATACAATGTTGTTGCAAATCTGAATCCGCCTTTTGAAATATTTTGCGTACGGATTTTTCCAGCAAATTCGTAAAGCCCATCAAATAAATGTAAATGAATTTGTTATAAGCCTTTGGTACTTCCAACTTCTATGCGATCGATATTACTTGTTTCAAACAAGCGAAAGGCTTTTTCCAAACTTTCTTTATCGATGTTTTTCATGTTTAGCGTTCTCTTATGATGGAGAAAATAATTCTCTTCTGTGATTTTTAAATCACAGAAAAATACGAAAATAATCCTTTTTGTTTTAAAATTTAACCCAATATCATCAATAAGAATCAAACCTGAATTTGTATATAAAACATGTAGAGACGCACGGCCGTGCGTCTCTACTACAAAAATGAATATTAATAATGCGAATTAAGGGTTAAAAAATATTGGGATCATTCGTTATAAATATTTCAATTATGGCCAACGCTTAATCCTAACGAAAGATTTGAACGAAGCGGAAGGCGGAGCTTTGACAATGCGCATTGGCGATGTGCGCCAGGGTCAAAGAAAATAGCCGATAGCGAAGTGAAAATCGCTCCGCTTGCGGATTCGTCTTGGATTAAGCTAAAGAAAAAAGTTTTTTTGTTTCTTTTTTTTCAAAAAAAGAAATGCCACAGAAAAAGAATTAGCCGGTAAATTGCATTATAATCCAAGATTGGACTTATCCTCAATCGCTTAGTACTGAATTTAAGTACTTATTTCAACCCTTAATTCGCATTAATAATGATGTATTGACCGTGTGGGTCTAATTTCAGGGTCGACCGCAAGGGTCGACCCTACGGTTATACTTTTAAAAAGATCTTCTTTTTATAAAACACGTAACAAATGCTCCAACAAACCAAAACAAAGGCGATGGCATAAGCCAAAGCGCCATTGTATTTCCCGAAAATAGGTTCAAAAACATGCCAATACATCCAATTGGCTAATGATGTTTCTCCGTCCCCTTCTTTTATGTTGAATTTGTTTAATTGGATAGCCAGTACTTCTGAAATTGCATAAGCTAATATAGAATTTGTGCCAAAAACTAAGAAAAAAGTATTGGCAAAATGCTTTTCTTTTACTTCAATCCACCAATAGGTTAAGCTAATTAAAATAAAATCGATTCCTGCACAGATCAATACAAATGAGCTTGTCCATAATTTTTTATTGATTGGGAATGCAACATCCCACAAAAGTGCAATGGTAATTAATCCTATTCCAAAAGCAATTAATTTGGGTAAAATAGGAGCATTGTTAGCCCTTTGTTTTTCAAGATATAAACTCGTTTGATAACCAAATAAGCAGGTGGCAAATGCCGGTAAGGTGCTTAATAATCCTTCAGGGTCAAAGGCGATTCCATCCCCATGATATAAATGGTCAGCTCCAAACAAGAATAAATCCAATTTCCGGACGGCATTTGTGGCAAGTTCATAGGCAACTCCCGGTTCACCAAAAAATGCCATGATCGCCCAATAGGCCAATAAAATAGCTATGTTTATTCTCGTTAACCACTTTTCAGGTACTTGTAATACCAAAAAGGAAATGGCGCAATAGGAGAGTGCTATGCGGGGTAAAACATTGAGAAAACGTAATTTGGAAAGATCAAAATCCAGAAAAGGAAAATAAAAAATGATGTAATTGATTAAGAAAAGCATCAAGGTGCGTTTGATGATTTTATTTCTCAAAATAGGGCTTAATGTGTAATTGAATGATTTGAAAGAAAATCGCATCGCAACGCCTACCATGAACAAAAAGGTAGGAAAGACCAAATCTGTCGGTGTAAATCCATGCCATTGTGCATGTTTTAAGGGGCCGTAAGTAAATTCTCCATTACCAGAGGTATTAACCAAGATCATGGCGGCCAATGTGATGCCACGTAAAATGTCAAGGGATAAAAATCTTGTTTTCATGTACAGGTTTAGTTGGTGAAATAAATAGGTATCACTTTTTGGAATAATTCAGATGTAAATCTAAAATAATATTTGCCCGTTTGCATCGGTCCGAAATAAATTTCTTTGTAATCACTGCTCCAATCAAATTGCAGTATTTCTTGTCCTTGTCCATTGAACACCTGTACCTGAATGAATTCCGAGTTATTTCTCTGCAAAGATAATTTTTGTCCGACGGAAATCGGATTTGGGAAAACTGTAATTCCTTCAAAACTAACGGGTTCCAAAGCCATGACGGGGTCAATAATGGCCAAAGCACGTTCGTAATTGGGAATTCCATAGCCCAAATTATTATCTGGTGATAAACTTAATGTTCCAGATTTCCGTATGCCATTCATGATTTGTTTGGCTGTTTTATTGGGAAATTTTTCGATCAAACCTGCTGCTAATCCTGCAATTAGGGGTGCTGAAAAGGAGGTGCCATTACTTGTTCCAACGCTGCTTGAAACGGAGCCAACAACGGTAGCCTGTCCCATTGCCGAGACATCGGGTTTGATTCTTTGGTCGTAACTAGGGCCAAATGAGCTAAAACTGGCTTTTAAACCTCTATTATCGACGGCACCAACCGCTAAAATATCTAAGGCATCAGCAGGGGAAGAAATGTAGTTCCAAGTTTTGCCTCCTTCATTTCCCGCACTTATGACGCAAATAATGCCTTTTTCTGAAGCCCAGTTGGCCGCCAAGGTACTCAAAACAGTTTTACCGTCTAGATTATTGTAGGTGTGATTGTAAAAAGGATTATCAAAAGTGGAATATCCCAATGAAGAACTGATGATATCGGTTCCTAAACTATCTGCCCATTCCGCTCCTCTCAACCAATTGACTTCCTCCACCGGAAATTCACTCGCACCTTCTTCGGTTTGTGCCAAAGCAAATGTTGCGTTAAAAGCTGTTCCGATTAGTTTATCAGGCACATAAGCCGTTATGGTACTCATGACATTGGTGCCATGGCCTCCTTCATTGTACACACTTGTTCGATTGGGACTGGTGCAGAGCGTAGCAATAATCCTTTTCTGATCGCGAACTTGTTGGAAGTAGCTAACAACATTTGAATTTAAGAATCCGTCATCCAACAAAGTAATGAGTGTATTTTTGCCAGTGATTCCGCTGGCATGCATTTTATCGGTTCCTAACTGCTTATTTTGAGTCAGGGAATTTCCATAAGAAATGTCCGACAAAGTACTATTGGATACCGGATTTTTTGGACTTATTGTTTTATTTCCCGATTTGGCTGACAATGAATCAAGCGCATAAGGAAAATACATTCCTTTGACGTTTTTATTGGCTAAAATGGTTTTTATTTTATCTGGACTTGTTTGAATCAACACCGAGTTTATCCACTTTAAAGGGTAGATGATTTTGACTCCCAAAGCAGAAATTTCTTTTACATAGGAATTATTCACTGGTAAATCTTGTTCAGTAAAAGAAATGTTGTTTTTTTTCCTTCGATCGATGGATTTTTGTGAAACAAAAGAAGAGGGATTTTGGATGGAAAAAGAGGAATTATTTTTGTCTTTGAATTGAATAAGGTATCGATAAGTGCCAATTTGGCCATTCGCAAAAAGGCTTATGCTTATAAGTAGACAAAATAGAACCAGTTTTTTCAAAACGAATCAATAATTTAACGTGTAAATTAAGTAAGATTGATTAGCAATACAATTATTGTGTATTTTTGTAGGAATTCTTTGCAACGATGAAACAATTTCAACGCATTTTCATTTTATTTTTGGCGGTTTGGCTCTTAATAGGTCAAATAGGTTTCGCATTTCAATCGAAGAAATGTTTGATTACTGGAAGTAAAAAGTGGCATATTTCGAAGAATGTTTCTTGTTGCAATAGGGATATTTCCAGTTTAAAAAATAAACAGTTTAGTTTTTCCAAATCGACTTGTTGTGCTTACGATCAATATGTTGTTAAGTTTAATTTTTCGATTGAAAAAGTCAATTTAGATCATTTTTCGTTCTTAGAAGCCAATCTTCCTGTTAATTATTTTACTTTTTTAAGTAAAAAAATAAAAGAACAACAAGCTCCTGTTTTTGTTGAGCAATCATTTCATCCGCCTAGTCATTCAGTACGATTGGCCTTTTTGCAGTCCTATTTAATTTGATGTAAAGTGAATTTATTTTTCACTTTAAACAAATTAAACATGAAATCATTCGTAAAATATACTTTTTTAGTCGGGATGCTTCTGAGTTTCGGAGCTTCAGGACAAATCATTTCTGGCCGTGTCATGAGTTTGGATGATGCTGGAAAAATGGAAGATTTAATCGGGTCTTCTGTTTATTTTCGACCTTTGAAAAAAGGCGTTTTAACAGACGCAAAAGGGGCTTTTCAGCTGGATATACAAGGTAAAACGGGTTGGTTAATTGTTAGCAATCAAGGTTTTAAATCAGATTCTGTCTTTGTTGATTCCAACAAGTTTTTACACATTCACCTCCGAGCTAATAATCAAGAATTACAAGATGTGAAAGTGTTTGCCAGACCCGGCGGACAAGATCAATTTTCTACGATTCACACGGAAATTTTAACGATGAAAACCTTGGCGAAGGCTGCTTGTTGCAATCTATCAGAAAGCTTTGAAACCAATGCCTCTGTGTCTGTGAATTTTTCGGATGCTGTGACAGGAGCGAAGCAAATTCAATTATTAGGTCTAGCAGGTTCTTATGTTCAAACGAATGTGGAGAACGTTCCCTCCATTCGAGGATTAAAATCGACTTACGGTTTGAATTATTTACCTGGTACTTGGGTTACTTCCATTGATTTAGCTAAGGGCCAAAGTTCTGTTGTGAATGGATATGAATCCATGACGGGCGCCATCAATGTGGAATTGGCTAAACCGGATACCTCAGAAAAGTATTATTTGAATACTTATTCGAATTCCCAAGGTAGATTTGAGCTTAATCAGCAGGGAGCCTACAAGTTGAATTCCAAATTATCGACGGGCATATTCACCCATTATTCCCAACAGGCCAGTAAATTGGATGGTAACAAAGATGGATTTTTAGACTTACCTCTTTTTCAATTGATCAATGTGTTGAATCGCTGGAAATATGCTTCTGAGCATTGGATGGTTCAATGGGGTGGAAGTTATTTATCCGAGAATCGGGTAGGAGGGCAAAATGTATTTGATCCCGAAAAAAGCTTAAGGTATCAAGTTTATGGCTTTGGAAGTCGAACCTCTCGCTGGGAATCATTTGCCAAAATTGCACGATTATTCCCCAATAAACCTTACAAAGGGATTGGTTTGATCTTGTCGAGTAGCAACCATGTAAATGATTCTTATTTTGGATTTAGGGAATATCGGGGAAGAGAGCAAAGCGTTTATGCTAATTTGATTTATCAGTCGATCATCGACAATACCAATCATACCTGGAAGGCAGGCTCTAGTCTATTGTATGATTCGTACCAAGAATCTTATTTGGCAAAAGGTTTTGGCAGGACGGAATGGGTGCCAGGTGTTTTTGCGGAATATACCTATACTTTACCCAACAAACTCACGTTGATGCTCGGTAACCGATTAGATTGGCACAATTTGTATGGGGTTCATTTTGTTCCAAGACTTCATGCTAAATGGGATTTAAGCTCGAATTGGACGGCTAGAGCCTCTTATGGGAAAGGTTGGCGAAGAGTCAATTATTTAGCCGAAAACATGGGCTTTTTGGTGAATCAAAGAACCTTGCAAATTGATGAGAATGCTGATCCAGTGGAAAAAGCGGAGAATTTTGGAATGACTTTAACGCATAATTTTACGCTATTTGGGCGTCCTGCCAATTTGGTTTTGGATGCCTTCCAAACTAATTTTCAAAATCAATGGATGGTGGACATGGAAAATGCTTCAAGCATTTTGATGTATGCCAGTCCGGGCATTTCGTTTGCAAAGAGTTTTCAAGCGGAATTGAATTATTCTCCATTCAAAAGATTTGAAATCAAAACTGCCTATCGTTTTCAAGATGTTCAGGCTGATTACAAGACATTAGAAGGCACTTTAAGTAGATTGCCGAAAGCTTTTGTCAATCGGGATCGAGTCTTGGTTAATTTGGCTTATTCAACACCTTACGAGATATGGAAATTTGATTTAACGTGGCAATGGAATGGAGATCGAAGGATTCCGGATGCAGATGCTGGGCACGTACATACGAGTTTGAGTAGTTTGAATCCTAAAATAGCCCCGGCCTTTTCAACGGTTTATGCACAAGTCAGCAAACAATTTAAAAAGTGGGATATGTACGTAGGTGGAGAAAATCTGTTTAATTTTACGCAAGCAAATCCAATACATCATGCCAATGATCCTTTTTCTGCTAATTTTGACGCCTCAATGGTTTGGGGGCCGATTGTGGGAAGGATGATTTATGTGGGTATGAGATACAAAATTCAATAAATAATTTAAATATAATCTTATGAAAAAGTTCGTTTTAATTTCTGCCATTGTTTTTGGCACGTTTGGAGCTTTCGCACAGCATGAACATGCTCAAGTGAAAAAAGAAAAAAAAGCAGGTAAATCTGATAAAAAGGAAGCTTATCAGTGTCCAATGAAGTGCGAAGGGGATAAAACCTATGCCAAAAAAGGAAAATGTCCAGCCTGTACCATGGATTTAAAATTAATTGTTGCTAAAAAATAAACCCACCCTTACACCTCATGAAAAAAATGATTTTATGGGCTTTGTTGGCGATGCCAATGATGCTGTTTGCTGCTCCAAAGGAGACATTGAAGATCAAAACTTCTGCAATTTGTGAAATGTGCAAATCCAAAATTGAAAAGAATTTAGCTTTAACCAAAGGGGTTAAAAGCGCGAATTTGAATTTGGATGATAAAGTAGTTACCGTGGAATATAACTCGAAGCAAACAGATGCGGCTGCTATTCGGAAAGCTATCACGGAAGTTGGTTACGACGCAGACGATGTCCCTGCAGAAAAAGCGGGATATGATAAGTTGTCTGATTGTTGTAAGAAGAAGTGATTTTTTAGGTAAAAGGTAATAGATAATAGGTAAGAGGTAATAGGTAAAAGGTAATAGGTAAAAGGTAATAGGTAAGAGGTAAAAGGTAATAGGTAAGAGGTAATAGGTAAGAGGTTTTCTCTCTTCTCTCTTCTCTCTTCTCTCCTCTTCTCTGTTCTCTCTTCTCTCTTCTCTCTTCTCTCTTTTACCTATTACCTATTACCTACTACCTTCATTCTCATTTTCAATTTTTCATCGAAAGCGCAATTCTTTTTCGTGCTTCGTCGATTTCCGTAACGGTTACCATCACTTTTTGGGAGACTTTAACGACCTCGTTCGGGTCTTTTACGAATTTATTGGCTAATTGACTCACATGAACGAGGCCATCTTGGTGGACTCCGATGTCCACAAATGCACCAAAATTGGTGATGTTGGTAACGATTCCAGGGAGTTTCATGCCAATTCTTAAATCTTTGATTTCATTGACACCTTCTGTGAAAGAAAAGGCCTCAAATTGCTCTCTTGGGTCACGTCCGGGCTTTGCCAATTCTTGCATGATATCATTTAGGGTGGGTAATCCCACTTCTTGACTCACGTATTGGCTTAATTTTATCTGTTTTCGATAAGTGTCAGAAGTCAGTAAGTCACCCACTTTACATCCCACATCCTTGGCCATTTTTTCCACCAATTCATAGCGTTCTGGGTGCACTGCGCTAGCATCTAAGGGATTCGTTGCATTTCGGATACGTAAAAAGGCAGCGGCTTGTTCAAATGCTTTATCGCCCAATCTAGGAATCTTTTTTAATTCGGATCTTTTTTTGAAAGGGCCATTTTTACTTCGGTAGTCGACAATATTTTGTGCTAATTGAGGTCCTAGGCCTGAAATATAGGATAAAATTTGCTTGGAGGCGGTGTTGATTTCTACACCAACAGAGTTGACACAAGAGATGACTGTATCATCCAAGGAAGCCTGTAATTTCTTTTGATCCACATCATGTTGGTATTGTCCTACCCCGATGGATTTTGGATCAATTTTTACTAATTCAGCCAAAGGGTCCATGAGACGTCTTCCGATGGAAACAGCCCCTCTAACGGTTACATCTTTATCCGGAAATTCTTCTCTAGCGACAGAGGATGCTGAATAAATAGATGCACCACTTTCATTGACCATGATGATTTGTAGATTGGATAAATTCAGGGATTTGACAAAACTCTCTGTTTCTCTTCCTGCTGTTCCATTTCCGATGGCAATTGCCTCGACTTGATACGTTTTTACCCAGTGTTTTAAGGTTTGTGCTGCTTCCTGTGCTTGTCCAGGGCCAGTGTGTGGGTAAATAGTGCTATTTTCAATCAGATTTCCTTGTTCATTGAGGTACACTAATTTACAACCTGTTCGAAAACCAGGATCTAGTGCAATCACTCTTTTTTGTCCCAAAGGAGCAGCTAAAAGCAATTGTCTGATGTTTTCCGCAAAAACCCTGATCGCTTCCTCGTCAGCTTTTTTCTTGGCAGCAGCTCTCATTTCCGTTTCCATGGCAGGCTGCAACAGTCGTTTGTAGCCATCTTTGATGGCTAATTCCACTTGTGTGCAACTTGCATTTCTACCGGTGATGTATCTATTCTCCAATTTTGCCAAAACTTCATCATCTGGGCCGATTAAATTCAAGTTTAAAACGCCTTCATTTTCTCCTCTTAAAAGGGCTAAAATCCGATGGGAAGGTGCATTGGAAAGGGATTCTGCCCAATCGAAATAGTCTTTGTATTTGATGCCACTTTCTTTTTTGTCTTTTTGAACGGTGGATTTAACTTGGGTATGTTTGGCAAATAATTCCCTGGCGTCTTCTCTAGCGGGTGCTTGTTCCATCATTTGTTCCGCAATGATGTCTCGTGCTCCTGCTAAAGCTTCCTCTAAGTTATTAACACCTTTGTCTTTTTGGATGAATGGTTTTGCTATTTCATTCAAGTCGACCATTCTTTGCTGAAAAATTTGATCGGCTAAGCTTTGCAAGCCTTTTTCTCTAGCAATGGTCGCTTTGGTTTTTCTTTTGGGTTTATAGGGTAGGTATAAATCTTCGAGTTTGGCTAAGGTTTCTGCGGCTAGTATTTGTTTTTCTAGCTCTGGACTTAATTTATCCATTTCTCTCATCGATTTCAGGATGGCTTCGCGGCGTTTTTCTAATTCAATGAAAGCCTCCATCATGTCTCGTATTTGGGCGATTTGTACTTCATCTAAACTGCCTGTCATTTCTTTTCTGTATCGGGAAATAAAAGGGATTGTAGCACCCTCTTCCAAAAGAGCAATGGTTTTTCGTACTTGATTTTCAGTTATTTGTAGGCTGTCGGCAAATTTTTTAAAGGGAAGAAGCATTGTGAATTATGAGTTATGAATTGTTAATTATGAGGTATGAATTATGGATTATGAATTATGAGTTAAAGTAGAAGAACAAAAACTCATAATTCATAATTCATAACTCATAATTCTTCAGGGAATTCATTGTAAAAATACCCAGCGAATTTCCAGATTTCTTGGATTTCTGTTCCTAAAATAGGGTATGGATCAAAAATTTTGTTGGTTGATTTTAGTATCAATACATTTTTTTCATTCAAATGGTTGATGACTTTTTTCAATACCACTCCATCTTCTTTGGTTACTACGATGCAAATGGTTCCATCTTTTATTTGTGTCCAATCTTCTACATATTCAGCAAAAACCAAGGAGCCCGATTGAAGGGGCAACATGGAATCACCTTTGATGGGAAATACGCGGTATTTCCGGTCTTTCGATAAAAAAGGTACTTGAAAGGTGGGAAGCTCTTTGATGAAATCTAAATCATCGTAAGCATTGGCATAGCCTGCAACGGCTTTTATTGGCACAAATTCGATGTTTTCTTCATTGTCCGGAGAAACGGTGGTGGCTAAAATTCGTAGCTTGCTGGCTTTACTTCCTGGGGCTTTTGTAGATAAATCTTGGGTCAGCATTTCGTCAATATCCACGTTGAAATACGATGATATGGCGATTAAATCTGCATATTTAGGTTCAGCTCTACCTGATTCATAAGAGCCTAGAGTAGGTTTCTTGATTTGTAACAATTCAGCCATTTTTTCTTGGGAAGTTTTCTCCGTCATCTTGCTGCGTAAAAAACGTAAATTTTGACTAAAAAATGTGCTCATGTTTTTAAATTATTTTATACTTTTGAATAATAATCGTATTCTTTTATTTCTTTACGAACACTCTAAATTACAAAAAGTATTCAAAAATGCCAAATATGTAAAAATTTTATGCAAAATCGCACAATTGTCCACATGGACTTAGATAGTTTTTTTGTTTCGGTGGAGCGTTTACGAGATGATCGGCTCTTGGG
>JBILRJ010000237.1:0-5012 GCA_044372695.1 Spirosomataceae bacterium | reverse complement strand
GGTTGTAAACCTAAGATAACAGTTTCTGTTTCACTGATTTGATTTTCAATCAGTTCTTGGCATAACCTAGAGATGGTTATTTCGAGTAATGGACTTGATAAAATCAGTTTACGATTCATTGCTACAAAGGTATTACTATTTTTATCTAAAATATACGCTCTTCTGCATTAAATAAAGGTAGAATTTGATCCTTGTCTGAAACGATTGGATTTTCTACGCCCCAATCAATGTTCAAAGTAGGATCATTCCATCTAATTCCTGATTCTGATTCTTTGTTCCAATAATTGGTGCATTTATAGACAAAAATTGTTTCTTCTAAAGCTACAAAACCATGCGCAAAACCTACAGGGACATAAAGCATATTGCCTTTATCTGCCTCTAAAAGAAATTTTTCATGTTGACCAAAGGTGGGAGATTCGTGTCTCAAATCTACAATGACATCATAAACTTTACCTGTCATGCAACGAACTAATTTACCTTGACCATTGGGATTTTTTTGAAAATGTAAACCTCTTACGACTCCTTTGCTAGAAAATGAATAATTATCTTGAACAAAATTTTCAGTGATGCCATTAGCTGAAAATGATTTTTGATTGTATGATTCATAGAAATGACCTCTTTCATCCAAGTATTTATTAGGGATAAATTCAACGACGCCTGAGAATTTGTGTTGGATAAATTGCATAGAGTTTATTCTTAAAGGGTCTGTTTTTTTGATATTGATAATAAAGACCTTAATTTGCGCCAAAATTATTCATAATTAGGCATTAATACAAAAGCCTTCGATATTTCTTCCGAATGAATTCAAGCGAATTAGTAAATCAAATTGAATTAAAAAGATCCTATTTGTGTGTAGGGCTTGATACGGATCTAGCTTTGATCCCAAGTAAATTCAAAAGTGAGGCCGACCCTGTTTTCACGTTTAATAAAGCGGTTATCGATGCTACCTTGCCTTATTGTGTGGCTTACAAACCAAATATTGCATTTTATGAAGCGATGGGCCCTAAAGGATGGGAGAGTTTGCAAAAAACCATGGATTACCTTCCCAAAGAAGTTTTTACCATCGCCGATGCCAAGCGAGGGGATATTGGAAATACAGCTTTGAAATATGCCCAAACTTTTTTTGACCCCAAGTCAAGCGGATTTGATTTTGATTCCATCACAGTGGCTCCTTACATGGGCCACGACTCAGTTCAACCCTTTTTGACGTTTAAGGATAAATGGGTGATTTTGTTGGCATTAACCTCGAATCCTGGGAGTTTGGATTTTCAATTATTACTTACTGAAAATGGAAAAGCTTTGTATGAAAATGTGATGAGAAAAGCATTGGAGTGGGGGACACCTGATCAAGTCATGTTTGTGGTAGGTGCTACTCGTTCTGAGCATCTAGCTTACCTGAGAGAGATTGCTCCGGAAAGCTTTTTCTTGGTTCCCGGTGTTGGTGCACAGGGTGGAAATTTGGAAGAAGTTTCTAGATATGGAATGAATTCAAAGGTAGGCTTATTGGTTAATTCTTCCAGAGGAATTATTTATGCTGGTGATGACACTGCCAAATCTGCTGCGCGAGAAGCAAAAAAAATACAAGCAGAGATGCACACATACTTAGATAAATATTGGATCAAATAGCATGGAATTAAACATAAGTACCCCAGCATTGCTTTTCTCTACCATTTCTTTGTTGATGATCGCATTTACGAATCGATTCATGGCAATGGCTTCATTGATTCGAGGATTGCACGAAAAATTTCAAAAAAATCCAGAAAATACGCTCTTGATGCAAATCATGAATTTGCGAAAAAGAATGTCTTTGATCCGAAATATGCAAATTATTGCGATTGTCAGTTTATTATTCAGTGTCTTTTGCATGTTTAGTTTATTTTTTGAATATGCGAATGTCGCACGTTGGCTATTTGGAATCAGTTTGGCTGGTATGAGTATTGCTTTGGTCATGAGTGCCTGGGAAATTACCATTTCTACCAATGCCTTGGAGGTTGAATTATCTGATATGCAGGAGATTATTGAAAAGAAAAAGTGAAATATTACTCTGATTGATTAAATCCTTAATGATGGATTTATTTATCTGAATTCATACCTCATAATTTATCAAGATTAGCTGTTTTTTAAAACAATAAAGACTCAGAAAAATCCCGAGCCTTTATTCAATCCGCCTAAGTAGTATTTTTTCTTGAAATGAATTCAAGCAATGTTTTCGTAAAATTGTACACAAAAATAGTAATATAATTCAAAATCAAAAATGAATTAGCTTAAAATGTTCCTATTTTAAGAAAAAATAAATTACATTTTTTATTTCAACTCTTAAAACCAAGTTCAATTGCCTTATTTTATTGTTAAGCTTTCAAAATGAGGGCGGCCAGAGGGGGTAAATTCAGCGATAATGAAAATGCTTTACCTTGCCAATTGATTTCTTCGGTCATGATAGCACCTGAAACAGGAAAATCGCTTCCTCCAAATTCACTTTTATCTGAATTAAACAATACTTTCCAAATTCCTGGCAATGGAACGCCAATGCGATAATCTTCTCGGGGTTCAGGAGTAAGGTTTAAGATTACAATGGCTAATTGTTTATTATTTTGACCTTTTCTTAGGAAAGAAATAACCGAATTTTCGTGATCGTTAGACTCTATCCACTCAAAACCTTCATGAGAGAATTGTTTTGAATACAAAGCCGGTTCTTCTTGGTAAATTTTATTAAGGACTTTCACGATATTTTGAATGCCTTTGTGCGAGCTTTGTTGGCAAAGGTGCCAATCCAAACTTTGATTGTGATTCCATTCTTCCAGCTGTCCGAATTCTCCTCCCATAAACATTAATTTGGTTCCAGGATGGGTAAATTGGTGACTAAACAAAAGACGTAAATTGGCAAATTTTTGCCAATTATCGCCTGGCATTTTGCTTAACAAGGATTGTTTCCCGTATACAACTTCGTCATGTGAAAGGGGTAAACAGAAATTCTCGGAAAAGGCATAAGCTAAGGAAAAAGTAAATTCATTGAGATGGTATTTACGATGAATGGGTTCTTTTTGCATGAATCGCAAGGTGTCATTCATCCAACCCATCATCCACTTCTGCCCAAAGCCTAATCCTCCCTGATGCACGGGCTTGGTTACCCCCGGGAAACTGGTTGATTCTTCTGCAATCATTTGGATATCAGGGAATTCTCCGTAGATATGAACGTTCAAATCCTGTAAAAAAGAAACGGCATCTAAATTGTGATTTCCTCCATATTGATTGGGTTCCCATTCGCCTTCGTTCCTAGAATAATCTAGGTAAAGCATGGAGGCTACTGCATCCACTCTTAATCCGTCTATGTGGTATCTATCGCACCAAAATGCTGCATTGGAAAGCAAAAAGCTACGAACTTCGTTTTTCCCGTAATCGAAAATATAGGATTTCCAGTCAGGATGATATCCTTTTTTGGGATCGGAATGTTCATAAAGACAAGTTCCATCAAAATTTCTTAGTCCGTGTGCATCTCCAGGGAAGTGGGAGGGAACCCAATCTAAAATCACTCCAATACCTGCTTGGTGAAATTTTTCTACCAATCGCATAAATCCTTGCGGGTCGCCAAAACGAGAGGAAGGTGCAAAATAGCCTGTTATTTGATATCCCCAAGAAGGTGAGTAAGGGTGTTCCATGATGGGCATCAATTCCACATGGGTATAGGCCATTTCTTTGACGTAATCAACCAGCTTGGTACTTAAGTCGTCATAGCTCAAATAATCATCTTCCAATGTTTTTTGCCAGGAAGCTAAATGTACTTCATAAATGGACATGGGAGCTTGGCTGGCATTTTTCAAGGATCTTTCTTGCATCCACGATTGATCGTTCCATTCTTTGTAAGTGGACCAAATGATGCTGGCTGTTTTGGGCGGGGTTTCACAATATAAACCCATGGGATCTAATTTTTCCAGGTATTCACCTGTTGTGGTTTTTAGACCATATTTATAGGTTTCTCCATTATTTATACCTGGGATAAATCCTTCCCAAATACCGGATTCATCCCATCTTTTGTTCAAGGGGTGTGAATTTTTGTCCCAAAAATTAAAATTTCCGATGACATAAACAGCTTCTGCGTTGGGTGCCCAGACCGCAAAAAAAGTGCCTAATTCATTTTCATGTCTTATTTCAAATGCACCTAGTTTATCATAAAGTCTTGTATGTCTACCATTTAGGAACAAGGCAACATCAAAATCACTTAATAAGGAATAGGGCTTTACTTGCGACATGTGTTTTACAATTTTAAGATCAAGCTAAAATACTAAATTAATTCCTAAAAAAAATAATACTTTTTTTAGGACAGGTATTTGAAATATTAATCAAAACCCCTACCTTTGTGCCACAATAAGGGTAAATGGTCCGTTCGTCTAGGGGTTAGGACACGTCCCTTTCACGGATGAAACACGGGTTCGATTCCCGTACGGACTACTTAAGTTGACAAAAAACCACTCAGGGCGAGTGGTTTTTTTGTTTTTTCTAATCGACCCACCTTTTTTCTAAGTGCTGTACTTTATCTATCCTAACTGTATTCATTTAAATTCCATCCACTGAATTAAAAATATCACAAACAGATTTAATTAACCATTTAAGGATCAAGTAAATTTATTTTCTGATAGGTATAATTTTATTAAATCATATATGGAAACCGTGAAGAATAATCCAATTCCTAAAATCATCCATTACTGTTGGTTCGGTGGAAAACCTTTGTCTGCGTTAGGAAAAAAATGTTTAGCAAGCTGGGAAAAGTATTTACCTGATTATCAAATAATTCGCTGGGATGAAGGGAATTTTGATGTAAACAGTGTCCCCTATACCAAAGAATCTTTCCAATTGAAAAAATATGCCTTTGTTTCCGACTATGTCAGATACAAAGTTTTATACGATTTTGGAGGTATTTACATGGATACCGATGTAGAAGTTCTGAAAAATTTAGATCAATTTTTAGAAAACGAAGCATTTACGGGATTTGAAGATGAGCAAATGGTGGCTCCTGG
>JBILRJ010000236.1:0-5014 GCA_044372695.1 Spirosomataceae bacterium | reverse complement strand
ATAGAGTTGAAATAATCCCATCGAAATGCTATTTATCCAATAACACCAAGCCACAAAATTCTTTTGCAAACATTATTTTGAACTCTCCTTTTACCCAACAAGAAGAGGGTCAAGATGAAGATGAGAGCGAAAAAGATTGGAATCATACTCATTATCCTGTTCAGATCAATCCAATCACTTTTTTCTTTAATCAGAGCAGCTCTCAGCATTACGAAGATACCAACGCGACATCAAACGCTCATCAACTCAGGGTTTTTTCCCCGCCCGAATTTGATTGTTAAACCCATTGTTTAATATAATCATTTCTTTTCAGTATCAATTTTATGAAATTCAAATCTTACATATCCGCTTTCCTTGAAGGCGATTGGAAATCGGGCATTGCTGTATTTTTAGTAGCCTTACCTTTGTGTTTAGGCATAGCACTTGCCTCAGGCGCACCCTTATTATCTGGCTTAATTGCTGGCATCATAGGCGGGGTAGTTGTCTCACTATTATCCGGTTCCGAATTATCCGTTAGCGGCCCCGCGGCCGGTTTAACTATCATTGTAGCTAACGCAATCGCTAGCCTAGGCTCCTTCTCGGGTTTCCTAGTGGCGGTGATGCTAGCCGGAATTATTCAAATTGCACTTGGCCTATTCAAATTAGGCAAAGTAGGTAGTTTTTTCCCCTCCTCAGTAATCAGAGGAATGCTCGTTGCCATTGGCATTGTCATTATTTTAAAACAAATTCCTCATGCTTTAGGAGACGATTTAGACTTCATTGGTGAATTTGAATTTTTTCAAGCTGACGGTGAAAATACTTTTTCTGAGTTAATCAATTCCATTAATACGCTAAAACCAGGTGCCATCATCATTGCAGGTTTAGGTTTAATAATTTTATTTAGTTGGCCGTTTATCTCGGAAAAAGTGAAATTCTTGAAAGCCTTACCTGCCTCTTTATTCGTTGTATTGATGGGAGTAGCCATGAATCAAATTTTCAAAATCACAGAACCCAATTGGTTTCTAGGAAATTCCAATGAACATATGGTGAATTTGCCCATTTTTAGTTCCTTGAGTGAAATCAAAAGTGGCATCATTAGTCCGGATTTTAGCTTTCTCTCCAACCCAAAGATTTATACCATTGCAATTACATTGGCGATCGTAGCTAGTCTTGAGACCCTACTTTCCTTGGAAGCGACAGAGTCATTAGATCCCTTGAAAAGAATTGCCTCTGCAGACAAAGAGTTAATTGCACAAGGAGTTGGAAATTTATCCAGTGGTCTATTGGGAGGCATCCCCATCACTTCCGTTATTGTTCGGTCTTCTACCAACATTTATGCCGGTGGTAAAACAAGAATGTCCGGTTTTTTTCATGGCATACTTTTGCTTGTTGCTATTTTAGCCATCCCTTTTTATCTCAATCAAATTCCATTGTCTTGCCTAGCGAGTATCTTGTTATATACCGGGTATAAACTAGCTCATCCAAAGGAGATTAAAAAAGTATTTAAAGAAGGTTGGAAGCAATGGGTTCCCTTTGCCATTACCATTGTTGTGGTAGTAGGTGTTGATTTATTGTGGGGTATTTTTATTGGTACGGCAAGTGGTTTGGTTTTTGTGATTTTCACAAATTATTCCTCTGTTTTTTCCGTTTTTGAAAAGAATAACGAAATTCTGATCAAATTTCAAAAGGACGTTACTTTTTTACACAAATTAGCCCTCAAAGAAGCGCTTCGAAAAATACAAAATGGCAAAATGGTGTATTTGGATGCTTCTAAGGTGCATTTTATGGACCATGACATTAATCTACTCATTGAAGAATTCATTATCACTGCACCCAATAGGGGCATTCAAGTTGACTATAAAAAGAAATAATTATGATGGAGTACAATAAATTATTGTTGAACAACAAGGCCTGGGCGAGCGAGCGTCTGGATGTGAACGAAAATTACTTTGATACACTTTCTAAAGATCAAAATCCCCTGTTTCTGTGGATTGGTTGTGCAGATAGTCGAGTACCTGCAGAAGAGATCACCCATGCCGATCCAGGTGATATTTTTGTTCATAGAAATGTCGCTAATTTGGTCGTACACACAGACATCAATTTACTTTCTGTGCTACAATATGCCGTGGAAGTACTGAAAGTAAAACACATCATTGTATGTGGCCACTATAATTGCGGAGGCGTAAAAGCTGCGATGAGCAATAAAGATTATGGACTAATCAACAAATGGTTACGAAACATCAAAGAAGTGTACGAGAAAAACTACGATGCTTTGCAAGAAATTGAAAATGAGAACAAGCGATTCGACAGACTGGTGGAGTTAAATGTACAGGAACAAGTGCAAAATTTAGCTAAAACCAGTATTGTTCAAAAATCTTGGGCTAACGAAAAATACCCACACTTACACGGGTGGGTATTTGACATTCACTGTGGTGAAATTAAAGAAGTATTAAACATATCGGCTGGAGAATGGAAAAATCCAGTCTTTGGCTACGATTTTTGATGTTAGGATAAATTGGTTTTGATTTTCAGTTCATCCAATTGCGCTTGTGCTAAAGGAGAAGGAGAATCAATCATGACATCACGGCCGGCATTGTTTTTTGGGAAAGCGATAAAATCACGAATTGATTCTGATCCGCCAAACAAAGAACAAAGTCGGTCGAAACCAAAAGCTAATCCACCATGCGGAGGAGCGCCATACTCAAAAGCATCTAGTAAAAATCCAAATTGTGCTTTGGCCTCCTCATCGGTAAATCCTAAAATGTTGAACATTTGAGCTTGTAGATCTTTTTGGAATATCCGAATGGAGCCTCCTCCCACTTCTACCCCATTGATCACAAGGTCATAAGCATTGGCTCTTACACTCGCTAAATCACCCGCCTCCATCGCAGGAATGTCTTCTGGTTTTGGACTGGTAAAAGGGTGATGCATGGCAAACCAGCGATTTTCTTCTTCTCCATATTCCAAAAGTGGGAAGTCGACCACCCAATGAACGTGATAATTGTTAGGATCTCTCAGTCCTAAGCGATTACCCATTTCCAAACGTAATTCATTCAATTGCTTTCTTGCTTTATCACCCTCGCCCGGTAAAATCAACATTAAATCACCTTTTTCCGCACCAAAAGCATCTGCCCATATTTTTAAATCTTCCTCTGAATAAAATTTGTCTACGGAGGATTTCAATGCGCCATCCGCTTGATAGCGCAAATTAATTAAGCCTTTGGCACCAATTTGAGGGCGACGAACAAAATCCGTTAATTCATCTATTTGCTTTCGGGTATATTCAGCTGCACCTTTAACACAAATTCCCACCACCAAACTGGCTGAATCAAATACCGCGAAATCTTTCCCTGATGTCAGATCTACTCCATCCCCTTTCAACTCCACAAACTTCATGTCAAAACGAATGTCTGGCTTATCGGAGCCATAATATTTCATTGCGTGTGCGTAGGTCATTCTGGAAACTTCCCCAATATCCAAACCTTTTACCTGTAAAAACAAGTGACGGATCAATCCTTCAAACATGTTTAAAATATCCTCCTGCTCTACAAAAGACATTTCACAATCAATTTGGGTAAATTCCGGTTGACGATCAGCTCGTAAATCTTCATCTCTAAAACATTTCACAATTTGATAATAGCGATCAAAGCCTGACACCATCAATAATTGTTTAAATGTTTGAGGAGATTGAGGTAAGGCATAAAACTCACCTGGATTCATCCGAGAAGGTACCACGAAATCTCGAGCACCTTCTGGTGTAGATTTAATCAAAACAGGAGTCTCTACTTCAATGAAGTTTTGTGCGTCTAGGTAAGTTCTCACCTCTCTTCCCACCTGATGTCTTAGTTGTAAACTTTCTCGAATCGGATTACGTCTCAAATCCAAATAACGATATTTCATCCGAATATCATCTCCACCATCTGTTTCATCCTCAATCATGAAGGGAGGCAATTTCGCTGGATTAAGCACTCTAAGCTCTTTCACTTTTACCTCCACATCACCGGTAGGCAATTTATCATTTTTGGCCAAACGCTCTACCAAAACACCTTTCGCTTCAATCACAAATTCACGGCCTAAACTTCTTGCCAACACCAAGGACTCCGGCGAAGATTTTCCTTCTTCTAACATCAATTGCGTAATGCCATATCGGTCACGAAGGTCAATCCAAATCATTCCTCCCTTGTCTCTTGAGCGTTGAACCCAGCCACATAAAGTAACTTCTTGTCCAACATCTGCTAATCTTAATTCACCGTTTGTATGTGTACGTAACATATTTTATGATTGGTAATTTTAATTTTTGTTCAAAATTACGGAAATAGAACGGGAGAAGCAACACAGCTAGCTTTGAGCACTGATTTAAGGTATAACAATCACGTACTTACATTAAATGTGGCAGTCCCTTCACTATCAACATTGATCATTTTAGGGACTTTTATGAATTAATATTTTCTACAACCCAGCCGATTGGAAAGATTCCATTGAACCCTTACATTTACCAAACAAAAAAAGTGCTTGATTTCTCAAGCACTTTTTGGGATAAATTTTAGGGTTAGGATTTAATTTAAACTTAGGTTAATTTAAAGGTTTGGTTAGGTATTAATGTTGGGTTAGGTAATGATTAATTACAATCTAATTTAATTTTTTAGGGTTAGGCAAATTATGATAATCGGTTAGGTATGAATGTTTGGTTAGGTAAAAAATAAGCTAATTTAATTTTTTAGGGTTAGGCAAATTATGATAATCGGTTAGGTATGAATTGGGGTTAGGTAAAATCTTGCTAATCAATCAAACTTTTTAAAAATTTAGTGGTTTTGTTTCTAATTATGATACAAATTTAAGGGGCATTGATTATTGTCAACTTGTCTTTTTGCAACTTTTTGAAAAATAATTGATTTTTTTTCAACTTAAAATAAACAGCTTAAATGAGCAGTATAGGCATAATTGGAGCAGGAATTGGGGGATTATCACTCGGAATACGACTTGCTTGCCAAGGTGAAAAAGTGGAAATATTCGAAAAGAATAGTTTTCCAGGAGG
>JBILRJ010000235.1:0-5031 GCA_044372695.1 Spirosomataceae bacterium | reverse complement strand
TCTTGAGGTATTACCCACTGTCGCAATTGGTGGTTATTTTGATTTTGGTCGGACTAGGATACATTTTCTTTTCCTATTCCAGAAGAGCTGAGCAAAATCGGGTATGGGTAGGATTAGCCAAAGAAACGGCGCATCAATTGGGTACTCCTCTCTCTTCTTTAACCGCCTGGGTGGAAATTTTGCGCAATGAGCCCCTCATCAATCCAGAAATCGTCGAAGAACTAGCCAAAGACATCCAACGCTTAGACACCATCACCACACGCTTTTCCAACATTGGTTCCTTACCGATTTTGAAAGAAGAAGATTTGGAAGAGCTGATTTCGAGCTTTCTAAAATATTTGAAAATCAGAATTTCCTCAAAAGTAACCATCGACATACAGTCGCACCTGAACCCCAACCAAACCGCCAATGTCAATCGTTATCTATTTGAATGGGTCATTGAAAACATCTGCAAAAATGCTGTGGATGCCATGGGTGGAATTGGACTGATCAGCATTGTGATGAGCGAAGGGAAAAACAATGTTATTCACATTGATATCACAGATACCGGAAAAGGAATATCGGCAAAAAACTCTTCAAAAGTATTTTCACCTGGTTTCAGTACCAAAAAGAGAGGCTGGGGATTAGGTTTGACTTTGGCGAAAAGAATCATCGAAAACTACCACAAAGGAAAATTAACGCTCAAATCTACTGAAATAAACAAAGGTAGCACGTTTCGAATCGTCTTACCTCTTCCTAAATAATTAAGCATTTGGTTGGAAAAAAGCCTTAAAATCCATGGTTTTTATCACCACAGAACCAAGAGCAACAAAGATTCCAAAAAACATAAAACCCAAGGTGATCAATGACCTCTTTGGACCACTTTTTTGAATAGGAACCTGAGCTGGCTCTAATACTTTAATTACGGGAGTCTCTCGATGAGTTTTCACCTGAGCATCTGCCAATTGATTGTTAAGACTTGAATATAAATTGTAGGACAAATCCACCTCATATTGCAATTTCTTCTCTTGATCTTTGGCTACATTCAAAAATAAATTACGGTTTTGGTCCCGGTAATTGGACAAAGTATGCAAGGCTTGATCATATCTAGATTTTGCTTCTTCTTGTCTTTTTTTCAAAAACATCACCTCACTAACAGATTTCTCGGTTCGATATTTTGTCACATAATCCGTTAGATATTGTTGAGCAAAATAACTCACAGTTGCTGCTGCAACAGGATCCGCTAATTTAACGGATATGGTTATCACACCTGATTTCTTGTCCAACTCTGCTGAAATACAATTCTTCAATTGCAGCAATATTCTCTGACTCTCTTTGTCTATGTTCACCAATCCCTTTGGCAATGCTCCAGCTGGAATGGGAGCTTCCTTCTCATCTTCATCTTCTTGCTCTTCTTTGGAATTTCCCATTGAAATAGGTGCCTCAACGCGATCTTTGGAAAGTAAATCACCTAGAAGAATCCACTTGCTTTTCTTTGCTACATAAATTTTTCTTTTCAGAATACTCTGTAAGAACGGAGTACTTTGCAAAATGTTCGGATATAAATCTGGACGAATAGCCTCAGTTCCAGTACTTGATGCTAAATCGATGCCCGCTAAACCTGCTAAAGATTTCAATCCACCCATTCCTCCAGCAGATTTGGTGTCAATTTCGGGCAATAATTTAACCGTTGCCACATATTCATTCGGACTCGTCAATGAATAGATAGCTCCTAAAATAGCAAAAAGAATCGCCGAAATTAAAATACGCCACTTATGATCTAAAATCTGGTGAAATATTTTGACGAGATCAATGCTTATTTCATCATTAGCATTCATTGCGTTCTCTTCGTTGTTGGTGTATGTAGACATGATTTATAAAAGTCTGATTAAAGCAATTAAGGAGATGGCAACAGATGCTAAGGAAGCACTCAATCCAATGGCTTCAGAAGTCGTAATACCCTTCTTTCTATCTGCAGGATAAGCTGGAACAACAATTTCAGAACCCACGTCTACCCGCGGATAAATGTTCCAAAATAAAAAACGTTTGGTTTTAGCTGAGATGCCATTCATTTTTTTAACATAAACATTCTTCTTGATCGCCAAATCGGTAAAGCCACCTACTTCGGATAAGTAATCTTTTAGTCGATATCCTTTTTGAAAACCTAGTGTAATGGGATTTTGAACTGCCCCTATGATGTTAACTGTTTCAATTACCCTCGGGACATCAATTACGTCGCCACTCATCAAAAGTAAATTATGATTGGAATTTGGATTTTTGAGAACCTCCAAAAGATCTACACCAACAAGCGTACCATTCCGATATAGCTTAGCACCATCGATGAAGCCTTCTATTTTTACCCCTCCTGCTAATTCAATTAAATCAGAAACCTTGTATTCATTTTTTTTCAAAACGTAACTGCCTGGATAATTTACCTGACCGGTAATGTTAACCATGCGTTGACTTTCAAAATTAGGAGCAGTACGAACAGAAATCAAATCAAAAGGTTCCAATGGGAATTGAGAAGCCTCGTTGTCTAGTTTCAATGAGCCGTCAATCGTAAAGGTTTTGATGATAACCGATTCATTTGAAGCATTCAATCCATGGTCCACCACCCTTCGGGCTAATTCCAATTTAGAAAAACTCGCCGACTCTTTGAATCCATTGGCCATTAAAATCAAATCCCCTAATTTCAATCCTTCGTAATAAGCAAAATTTCCCGCTTTATTCACTTGGCCATTTATTTGAACCTCGCGCAATTCATGTAATTCATCTTGGTTGTAAATCGTTAAAATATCTTCTCTTTTCAAGGCTATGTCGAAAGCTTCAGAATTATACAATTTCATCAAATCGATAGAAATAATTTCCGACTCCAAATTGTCTTTTTTACGCACCAAGAGCGCTCTGTTTAGGTAAGCACTACCCAATAATCCCTCGGATTTTTTGATCAATTCCTTGACAGTATTTAATCCGCTTTCTAAGGCATACACGCCAGGGCGGAAAACTGCTCCAGCGATTTCTACCCGGTTTTCAAAACGTTCTAAAATTTCACCTATTTTATACTTATCTCCATTTTGAGGCATGAATGAGCCTACCTCATCTTGGGTGATGTTCAATAATTTAAATTCACGGGAAGTATTTCTTGTCAATGCAATCGAATAAGTATAAGCCTTGTCGGTAAATCCACCAGCAAAACGTAAAACATCTTTCAAGGTCTCCCCTTTCGATACCTCAAACACCATCGGTCTTTTTACCTCTCCAGACAAAGTCACCCTATTTTCATAATCTGCTACACGAATAATGTCTTGATCTTGTAAATGAATGTTGTCGGTTTGGTCCGCTTTCAATAAAAAATCATATAAATCCAGAACCCGTACTACCTTATTCGCACGAATGATTCGAATATTACGAAATGAACCATTTTGACTAGGTCCTCCGGAAGAATAAAGTGCGTTAAATACAGTAGCTAAAGAAGAAACCGTGTAGGTACCCGGAGATTTAACTTCCCCAGTAATGGTCACTTTGATGCTTCGAACATTGCCCAAAGTAACCTGCCCTGAAACACCACTTCCCGGACGATTTAGTCCTTGATACAATTGTCTTAATCGACTAATGATGCGATCCGAAGCAGCATCAATGGTTAATCCATTGATGTAAATGGGACTCAAATTCAATATTTTTACCGTACCTTCTAAACTTACTTTAACTTTGAAATTGTCTAAAACCTCTCCAAAAATATCGATGTTCAATTCATCATCCGGACCTAATTGATAATTTTTAGGTGTCGCAATTCTCAAATCAGGTTCAAAAGACATTTTAGAATTAGCAAACAACGACTCACCAAAAATCGAACTAGAAACTTTAGGTACATCAGCTGCAACCACTTGACTTGCTTTTTTGTCAGATGACTCCAAAGTTCTCCTAGAATTATCCACCGCTTGAACGCTGGTCGAACTGGAATTATTCAATTGCATTTTAGAAATTCGCTCACGTACTCGGGCGATTTCAGCTGCAGAATACCCTTGCGTAATAGCCGCCTTCTCTATGTCCGCTTCCGACATGCCACTCGACTGGGCTTTTTTGTAAAAAAGAGAAATTTGATCGTCGGTAACCTCATCAATGTTCTTTTTGGGAACCTGAGCGATTAGGTTAAATGTGGTGAATGTTACTAAGAGAATATAAATTATTCGAAGGAATGATTTATTAGATAAAACTCGAATCATGATGCTAGAGAATAAAACTTAATGGAACACTAAATTAGTCATTTTTTTTAAAACGTGTGAAAATTACGTATAATAACTATTTTATGGTCATGGAAAAAGACCTAGCTTAAAACTTAGGACAAGAAAGGTTTCTCTTGAACCTTTGATAAGTTTTTTTAATTCCAGAAGAATTTAAATCAAATAAATAAGCCATTGAAAGCTCATGGGAGCCTCCAGAAGGTAAGCCTAATTTAGAAATGGTCAAATCATAGGAATAACCAATGGAAAAATGATCCTTGCGATAACCCAATAACACGACCACCGACTCGCGATTCCCTGCTGTTCCTGCCGCCGACTTCTCAATAGGTACTCCTCTATACCAAGCTCCAATCACCAAGGGAGCAAAAGTAAAATAGGCACCTAAATCTAATTGGCGAAACATGCCTTGATTTTTAAAATGCAATACAGGACTAAAACTTTTCTCGTTATTTCGGCTTCCATTGGTATTAACTTCATAATATGAATCCTCCAACATGATTTTGGTCCCGACTTGTAAACTGATATTCATGGGCAGATTGTCCTCTGAACCAAGTACCAAGGATTTATTGGGCGTATTTAAATGTGCAACGGTCAGACCCACCCATGTATTCCCCCGATTCAAGATCACCCCGGCGGTCAAATCCAAATAACTTTTGTTGGGCAAAAGGGTGTTATTGATGGGATCTAAGGTACTTCCAATAGCACTAGTACTTAAATAATTATTCAATTGATCACCAAAAATCAAATTGGTATTGCTCAATCCTCGGCTCACAAAGGAACCTTGAAGGCCAAAGGAAAGGGATTGATCCTC
>JBILRJ010000027.1:0-18457 GCA_044372695.1 Spirosomataceae bacterium | reverse complement strand
CAATGGCTAATATTTTTTCTTGATTCAGTGAATTCAACCCTTTAACATACAAAAGCAAGGGTGAATCATATAAATGCTTTAAACGTACAGGATATGTTTCATCCGTATAAAAATTTACAAAAACATTGTTTTTTAAACATGCAGAGTAAATATCTTCTGCGAGAATTTGGTATTTTTTTTCTTGAATCTCGCGACTTAAGGTAGCACCAATGTTAGGTATTTTTTGAAGTAAACGAGGAGGAGTTAAAAAAATCTCCTCGATGGAACCTAAATATGAGATTAATCTTCTTGCTGTAATATCTCCTAATTGAGGTATTAATGTCAAGGCAATCTGGTGAATTTTGTTTTGATCAGTGGAAGGCATAAATAGAAAATTTTTGCCTCGAAAATAGGGAATTATTGATCTAATTCAGTCCGAATAACTTGTAAAAAATTACGAATTTCAGTTAACTGATAAACTAGACTAGCATTTTCGTTTTTGGGTACCCCTTTATTATTAATTGCAAGTTTTGCGCCTTCAATGGTTAAACCTTTTTTCTCAATCAAATCAAAAATGATTTGAATTTTCTCAATATCTGCTGGTGTATATTTTCTAATGCCGCTGGATCTTCTTTGTGGAGAAAGGTGAGGAAATTGTGTCTCCCAATAACGTATTTTGGAAGTTTTGAGTTGGAATAAATTTGCCACCTCTGAAATCAAATAATATTGTTTAGTATATTCCATTAATAAAAATACATTTAGAAAGTCTTCAGAATTAAGAATTTAAAGAAAATAAACTAATTTTGAGATCCTGATCAATTAACGACCTTAGGAGTTATCGAATTTACCCATTTTTTTCAAACTTTACCCAATGACCTCACCGGAGATCCGCCAAAAGTTTTTAGATTTTTTTAAATCCAAAGGACACCTCATTGTACCTTCTGCTCCTTTAGTAGCCAAAAATGACCCTACCCTATTATTTAATAATTCGGGAATGGCACAATTTAAGGATTATTTTCTGGGTAATGGCACACCTCCTTCCAATCGAATTGCTGATACACAAAAGTGTTTAAGAGTATCTGGAAAGCACAATGATTTAGAAGATGTGGGTTTTGATACCTATCATCATACGATGTTTGAGATGTTAGGGAATTGGTCTTTTGGTGATTATTTCAAAAAAGAAGCATTAAACTGGTCTTGGGAACTTTTAACAGAAGTATTTCAATTGCCAAAAGATCGTATTTATGTCTCAGTATTCGAAGGTAATGAGCAAGATGGAGTTCCATTTGATCAAGAGGCTTTTGACATTTGGAAAAATATTGTTGGAGAAGACCGAATCATTTTTGGGAATAAAAAAGATAATTTTTGGGAGATGGGTGAGACAGGTCCTTGCGGTCCATGTTCGGAAATTCACATCGATTTAAGAAACCAAGACGAGGTAGATCAAATCGAAGGAAAGTCTTTGGTCAACGCTGATCACCCTCAAGTGGTAGAGATTTGGAACAATGTATTTATGCAATTTGAAAGAATGGCAGATGGTTCTTTGATTCCCCTACCCTCCAAACATGTAGATACTGGAATGGGCTTTGAGCGTTTGTGCATGGCAATACAAGGAAAGCAATCGAATTATGATACGGATGTATTTCAGGGAACCATTCAATTTATTGCGGAAAAATGTGGTAAAAAATATGGAGAAGATAAGTGGACAGATATTTCTTTGCGTGTCATCGCGGATCACATTCGAGCCATCGCTTTTTGCATTTCAGATGGTCAATTACCTTCGAATGCCAAAGCCGGTTATGTGATTCGTAGAATTTTACGCCGTGCAGTGAGATATGGTTATACTTATTTAGGATTTAAAGAGCCATTTTTACATAGCATAGTTCCTTTATTAGCACAACAATTTAAAGGGGTGTTTGATGAATTAATTTCACAAGAAGCATTCGTGGCCAAGGTCATTTATGAAGAAGAAGTATCTTTTTTAAGAACTCTATCTACGGGTCTAATTCGTTTAGATAAGTTAATGGAAGTTAGTAAAGCTAAAAATCAAACTATTCTTTCAGGAAATGATGTGTTTGAATTAAATGACACTTATGGCTTCCCTGTCGATTTAACTGCGCTGATTGCTCGCGAAAATGGAATGGATATTGATGAGCCAGGTTTCAACAAAGCATTATTGGAACAAAAAACACGATCAAGAAAAGATGCAGGTGCGAGTGCCGAGGATTGGGTAATTGTTCGTGAAAGCGATGAGGTAAAATTTGTTGGTTACGATGAAAACCAAAGTTTGACGCAAATCACCAAATATCAAAAAGTTCAAAATAAAGCAGGAATTCAATACAAAGTGGTGTTAGAAACAACCCCTTTTTATGCTGAATCAGGTGGACAAGTGGGTGATACTGGGACCTTGTTTTTCAAAAAATCTGGCACAACTATTCAAATCATAGACACCAAAAAAGAAAATGATTTAATTGTTCATTGGGTTTCAGATTCAAAAATTGAGCAAGTGGCCCAAGAAGATGAAATTGTAGCTCAAATTGACACTTTAAGAAGAAGATCGATTACGCATAATCATAGTTCCACTCACTTGATGCAAGCTGCATTACAAGAGATTTTAGGTTCACATGTTGCTCAAAAAGGCAGTTTGGTAAACGAAGACATTTTGCGTTTTGATTTTTCTCATTTCCAAAAAGTAAGTGATGAAGAAATCAAACAAATTGAACAAATTGTCAATCGCAAAATAGCAGCAAATATTCCTTTATTGGAAGAAAGAAATGTGCCTATTGCTCAGGCTAAAGAAAAAGGTGCAATGGCCCTTTTTGGAGAAAAATATGGCGATTTTGTCCGAGTTATTACTTTTGATAAAGACTTTTCAGTTGAACTCTGCGGAGGAACTCACGTTTCATCAACCGGTGAAATTGGACTGTTTAAAATTATTTCTGAAAGCTCGGTGGCTACTGGTGTTCGTAGAATCGAGGCAATTACTTCTCAGCAAGCTTATCAATTATTAAGTGAACAAGAAGAATTATTGAATCAAATCAATGAATTATTGAAATCCCCTAAAGATGTTGTTAAAGCAATATCGAGTTTGATAGAATCTAATTCAAGCCTACAAAAAAACATTTCTGCATATCAAGCCAAAGAAATCAATGAATTAAAAGATCGTTTAGTAGGAAAAATTCAATCCAAAAATGGCATTAACTACTTGATTGAACAATTGGTAGTACCAACGGCTGATTCCTTAAAGAATTTAGCTTTTGATTTACAAAATTCTCAGGAAAGTATGTTTTGTTTACTCGTTTCTGAAATTGATGGAAAAGCGAGTTTGGCTTTAGCTATTTCTAAAAATTTGATTGATGAAAAGGGTTTCAATGCTGGACAAATCATTCGCGAATTAGCCAAGGAAGTAGAAGGCGGTGGTGGTGGACAAGCATTTTTAGCCACGGCAGGTGGTCAAAATCCAGCAGGTATTCCAAAAGTATTGGATTTAGCTAAAACATATTTGTAATATGCCCTCTGAAATTCCTTATCAAAGCTTGAATGAGCTAATCCCAAAGATGGATCAATGGGGAATTTCAGGAAAACCCTTTGTATTTTTTGTCGATTACAAAAGGGAAAAGGCATGGATGGGAAGTAAGCAAGAAGCCCAAGAATATGGAATCAAGATGGAATTCCATAATAAACCGGTCAATACTAAAATTCCGAAGGTTCATTTCCATAAAAATCCCTTACAATTTGAAGAATACGAACAGATATTCTGCAAGGTTCAAAAACAATTAGCCGCTGGAAACTCCTTCTTGGTCAATTTAACTTTTGAAACTTCGATTGAATGTAATTTAGATTTGGATGAAATATTTTCTTTGGCCAATGCAAATTACAAGCTGTTGGTTCCCAATTCATTTGTGGTATTTTCGCCCGAATCATTCATTCAAATAGATGAATACCAACAAATCAAATCATTTCCAATGAAGGGAACGAGAACCGTAAGTAATTCTTCTGAAAATGAATTGATTTTAGATATGAAGGAACAGGCAGAACATGCCACCATAGTCGATTTGATTCGCAATGATTTAAGTCAAATTTCCTACCCCATTCAGGTAGAAAAATACAAATACATCGATCGAATTAAAACCAACAACGGTGATTTACATCAGATGTCTTCCATCATTTGTGGTCAACTCATGCCCGCATTTCATGGTAAAATTGGGAGTATTTTGAATCAATTACTTCCAGCAGGCTCCATTACGGGTGCACCTAAGTCAAAAACATTGGAAATAATTCAAGATACAGAAACCTACGAGAGAGGTTTTTATACTGGAATAATGGGTCGCTTCGACGGAAAAAAACTTGATTCAGGTGTGATGATAAGATTTATCGAAAAACGAAATGAACAATTTTTTTTTAAAAGTGGAGGAGGAATTACGGCATTTTCGAACGTAAATAAAGAGTACGAAGAATTGATTCAGAAAATTTATTTACCCTTTTAATATGTTTTCATTTTTAGAAACAATTTGTGTAGAAAATGGGAAAGCGAAACATTTAGGCTTTCATCAATTGAGAATAGAAAATGTTTTTGCTGATTTTTATCCGAGTGATAAAATTCTCAATATTCATACCTTGTTTTCCGAATTAGAACTACCAAATTCGGGGAAGTATCGAGTTAGAGTTGTTTTTGAACAAACTTTGATAAAAACAGAAATCATTCCTTACAAGGAAAAATTGATTCAAAAATTAAAAATAGTTGAATTTGATGAACTAGACTATTCGTACAAATGGGCAGATCGCTCTTACTTTTCCGAAATACTAAAACAAAATTCAATGGTAGATGAGGTGATCATCACCCAAAATGGTGTGGTCAAAGATTGTACCATCGCTAATTTAGCTTTTTACAAGGAAGGAAAATGGTACACCCCCAGAATCCCTTTGTTAAAAGGAACTACCCGGGCTAGATTAATTGAAGAAGGAAAAATCCAAGAAGTTGATATTTTTATGGATCAAATCCACTCCTATTCGCATATTTGCTTAATAAACGTATTTAGGGAGTTAAGTCTAGAAAAATCCTTATTAGTTTCAAACTCAATTTTGTAATTTTGGTCAAATACAAAAATGAATTCTGCCAAAAGTCCTTCCTTTTTATTGCATCAAAAATTTCCATTTGAGCCAACAGCTTCGCAAGCGGAATTATTTAAAAAATTAAATGATTTTATTGTTAATAAGAACGAGTTCGATCCATTAACCTTTATCATCAAAGGTTATGCTGGAACTGGAAAAACAACAGTAATTTCAACCCTGATTAAGATCCTACCAAGTTTTGGATACAAAACACAACTCTTAGCCCCGACGGGAAGAGCCGCTAAAGTCATGGCGAATTATGCCAAAAAAAAGGCATTTACCATTCATAAAAAAATTTATCGGCAAATAAATAACCCACATACAGGTAGCTTGGTTTTTCAGCGAATGAATAACATTGCTACAGAAACGATATTCATCATCGATGAGGCCTCCATGATAACCGATGAGGCAGATTTTGGCCAGAATAGCTTGTTGACTGATTTAATTGAATATGTTTTCACAAATCCTGAAAATGGTCATACAGGTAATAAAATCATTTTTGTCGGTGACACCGCTCAACTACCACCAGTCGGTAAAACCTTGTCTCCTGCATTGTCCAAGGATTACATTAGTTCTGAGTTTCACATTGAAGTACAAGATCATGAACTAACGGACGTTATGCGTCAAGATTTGAATTCAGGTATATTGTATAATGCCACTGAATTAAGAAATTTATTATTGACACATTCGAAAGAAATTAAATTCAACACCAAGTCCTTCAAAGATTTTTATAAAATGGCAGGCGAAAAAGTGGAGGATGGAATGCAATATGCGTATAGAAAATTTGGAAAAGAGGATACCATATTGTTAACAAGGTCCAACAAAAGTGCTGTCATTTACAATGAATTTGTTCGGAGAAATATTTTGTACCAAGAGGACGAAATATCATCGGGTGATTTACTCATGATTGTTCGAAACAATTACCATTGGCTGGAAGAAGATTCGCCAGCGGGATTTTTGGCTAATGGCGATTTTGTGGAGGTAATGAAAATCAAAAAGGAAGAAGAATTGCATGGTCATCGATTTATGCAGGTTACGCTTCGACTTTGTGATTATGAGGATCATCCGCCGATTGAGGCAAAAATTTTATTAGATACCTTGCATTCAAGCGAGTCCGCTTTAAATAAAGAATCAAGTAAAAAATTATATGATTCTGTTTGCGAAGATTATCAACATATTTCAAAGAAAAAAGATCGAATGGAGGCCATCAAAAAAGACCCCTATTTGAATGCTTTGCAAGTTAAATTTGCCTATGCTTTAACTTGTCATAAATCGCAAGGAGGTCAATGGAAGGCTGTTTTTGTAGATCAAGGCTACTTGAAAGAGGATCAGATTGATCAAGAATATATTCGATGGCTATACACTGCGATTACCCGTGCAACACATGAAATATTTTTGGTAAATTTCCATGAAAGATTTTTCTAATCAATCAAAAGAATCAAAACAGAATAAAAGATGTTAAATTCTGTCTTGATTCAAATGTCACTTCGATTTAGGTCGAAATGAGGCATAAAAAAACAATTCATCTTTTTTATGCATCTAAGCTAAATTATTGTACCAATACTTGGTCAATCAAATTTCCTTCAGCGATAGATAAACCTTTTTGCAATGCCTGATTAGAAGCGCATGCCGTTTCCCAACCTTGATTGGCAATTTGTAACACATAGGGTAAAGTAGCTTGTGTTAATGCCGCAGTAGAAGTTTGAGGTACAGCACCCGGCATATTGGCTACACAATAATGTAAAATATCATTGATCGTGAATACAGGATCTTGATGCGTAGTTGGTCGGCATGTTTCAATGCAACCACCTTGATCAACGGCAACGTCCACCAAAACGGTTCCTGGAGACATTTTTGTGAGATCATCTTTTTTAATCAAATGTGGGGCTTTTGCTCCATGTAATAAAACAGCACCAATGATCAAATCAACTGTTGGCAAATGTTCTTGGATCGCATGATGAGTGGAGAATTGCGTATTTACATTAGCTGGTAAAGTATCATCCAAATAACGAAGACGAGCTAAATTCGTATCCATGATCGTAACATTGGCACCAAGCCCCGCTGCCATCTTAGCAGCTTGAGTCCCAACAACGCCACCACCCAAAATTAACACATTAGCCGGCTTAACTCCGGGAACACCTCCAAGCATTTTCCCTTTCCCTCCTTGTGGTTTACCTAAATAATAAGCACCCACTTGAATGGCCATTCGTCCAGCTACTTCAGACATGGGTGTAAGCAATGGCAATGACTTGTCAGCAAGTTCTACGGTTTCGTAAGCAATGCAGATAGCCTTTGATTCAATCATCGCTTGAATCAATTCCGAAGATGCTGCAAAATGAAAATAAGTAAATAAAATTTGTCCCGCTTTGATCAAAGGGTACTCGACAGACAAAGGCTCCTTTACCTTTACAATCATATCCGATATTTGATAAACATCTTGGGCAGTTGGTAAAATAGTTGCTCCAATTGATGAATAACTTGAATCCTCAAATCCTGAGCCCAAGCCTGCATTTTTTTCAACAAACACTTCGTGACCTTTTTGGATCAGTGCATCTACACCCGCTGGAGTCATGCCTACACGAAACTCTTGATTTTTAATTTCTTTGGGAATACCAATTTTCATGATAGTAAGTATTTAAAATTATTGAAAAAAAAGAACGACCAACGAAAAAGTTCGATGGCCGTTACTTTTGATGAAGTATAATACACTGCAAATATACCTTACAACACTAAATTATCTCTCAATACATGAAATAATAAGAAAAATAAATGCTTATGTATATGTTCAGCAGAAAATATTTCTTTAATTTGAATCCCAAATATCAATAATCCGAAAATATTTTTGAGATGAAATTAAACTTAGATGCATTGGACTATCAGATTTTAAAAATTTTACAATCCAACAGTCGATTTACTTTAAAAGAAATAGCTAGTCGAGTGAATTTATCTTTAAGTCCCACCCATGATCGAATTCGGAATATGGAATCAGAGGGATATATTTTGGGTGAAGTAGCCTTGTTAAATAGGAAAAAATTAAACCTTGGACTTTTGGTTCATTGCCAAGTAACATTAGAAAAACAAAATAGAAAAAATTTCAAGGAATTCGAGGAGGGAATAAAAGGTTTTCCAGAGGTTATTTCTTGCCATTTAGTTTCAGGAAATTTCGATTATTATTTGAACGTTGTCAGTGCTGATGTAGATAGTTACAATAAATTTTATCAAGATAAATTAGCCACTTTACCTTCTGTTGCACATATCAACAGTTTATTTGTAATGGATGAGATTAAGCAAACGACTGAATTACCGTTATGAATTATGGGTTATGAATTATGAGTTATGAATTAAGTATTGTAATTTTGTTTTTGAATTATCGTTAGGTGAGTAAGGAATAAAAGAATTCATAACTCATAATTCATAATTCATAATTTATTTGGGGTCGACCGGTTTTGACAGCTTAAGTAGGTTGGTGGTAAGCACGTCGGGAGTTGTAGGCATTTCCTGTTAAAAAAACCTTCGAAACACAACTGGCAATACTTCGTATGCCATGGCTGCTTAGTCTGATAGACTAACCAAGTGCCATCGTTCAGCCTTCTCCAAACTCTGCCGAGGAGGGTATCTGGGCGTCGACATGCAGAGTCGATAAGTGGAATTTCTCTAACTGCTTATTAGTACCAAGAGGATAAGTTGAAAATGTGGTTGGTTGCTGACCTGTTTTTGATCGAAAATTAAAAGCAAATAAACGTGTAGAAAGCTACTGATTTCTAGGTTTGGACGAGGGTTCGAATCCCTCCGACTCCACAAGGGATTAAATTTCCCCAATTATTTGAGCACCAGGTCCGGATAAATTCCGGGCCTCGCTCAATTTTAGAATTAGATTCCTTTTAAATATTAAGTCAATACATCATGGAATTTCACTCTAACTAAGATCTACCGGAATATAAATACTAGCAAAATTTTACCTTGCAATTTTTCATTCAATTCCCAATAAACTGATTTACAAAAATTTTCGAACGAACTAATTTCCAATGAAACAAATAATTCTACTGTTGTTGTGTAGCACTTCACTTTTTGCACAAGATGATTTACTTGATATGCTTGTCAAAGAAGATGCTAAAAAAATCACCTATACCCAAGCTACATTTAAAGGGACTAGATTAATCAATGGTCAAACCGTGGAAACTTTGGCCAAGCAGCATTTGAATTTTTGGATTTCACACCGATTTGGATCCATTAATTCTGGGTTTATTGACAACTTTTTTGGTTTAGACGAGGCAAAAATTCGCTTAGGAATTGAATATTCACTAACGGACAAGTGGCTTATCGGTGCAGGTCGATCTACCATTGAAAAAACGTATGATTTTTATTCTAAATATAAAATTCTTGCTCAATCCAATAAAATGCCTGTCACAGCCACACTTTATGGCGGTTTAACAACGAACACCATGCCAAGTGGCTATACTACTTCGATTGGAAACGTAATGAGGTATCAGAATAATTTACAAAGACAATCTTATTTTGGGCAATTACTGATTGCACGTAAAATAAATGAGAAACTTTCCCTCCAAATAATGCCCACATTTTTGCATAATAATAAATCAGAATCAATCCATCTTGAAAACAACCTATTATCCATGGGCTTAAGCGGACGATACAAAGTCACCAATCGTTTAAGTATTTCAGCTGAGTATTATAAAAATATCGTTGATCAAGAACGATACGAAAAGACTGCATTGTCTCCTTACCCTTATCAGGATTCCTTTTCGGTCGGTTTTGACATAGAAACGGGTGGACACGTTTTTCAATTACACCTTACTAATTCAAAAGGTATGACTGAAAAGCATTTTATCGGCCAAACCACAGGAAGCTGGGGAGCTGGAGATATTTTTTATGGCTTTAACATTGCTCGGACATTCAGTTTAGAACCCAAAAAAACCAAATGAAAAAAATCCTAATATTAGCCTTTTTATCGATTGCAATGCAATCCAAAGGTCAATTGTACATGACCAACTCTGGTGAGGTATCCTTTTTTTCAAAAACTCCGATGGAAGATATTGATGCTATCAACAAATCGGTTTCCAGCATCATCAATACAGCCACTAATGAAGTTGCGGTACAAATGCGCATCACAAATTTTGTGTTCCCAAATAAATTAATGCAAGAACATTTTAATGAAAATTACCTAGAAAGTGAAAAATTCCCATCGGCTACATTTAAGGGGAAAATTAAGGAATCAGTGAATTTAACTGTTCCAGGGACCTATGCCATAGAAGCCTTGGGCTCAGCGACTATTCATGGCGTAACCCGTCCGATCGAATTGAACGGAACGATTGTTTCAACAGGAAACAATTTGACACTCAGTTGTCAATTTGAAATTAAGTTAGTTGATTATCAAATTAAAATCCCGAAAATTGTTTTTGCTAAAATAGCTGAGGTGATCAAGGTGTCAAGTAAATTGAACTATACCAAGAAATGAAAAAAATCTTTAGCGTAATCGTCGCTTTTTTAATTTTTTCTTGCCTGAATGACAAAAACAGTCCTTTGGAAAATGATCCTTTTGCTATTGATACAACAGTTATAGTCACACCTCCCATACCATCGATCAATTGAAGCCCTGATAGGGTTTATTTTCAACAAACTATTTTACCACTTATTTCTTCCAATTGTGCCATGAGTGGGTGTCATGTTTTGATATCCAGAAAAGATGGAGTCATTTTAACGGATTGCAAAAACATCATTCGCGAAGTGAATGTAAAGTCGCCATATTCCAGCTTCTTGTATAAATGCTTAGAAAAAAAATATTTTCTACTCCATAATTAAAGAGAGTTTCAAGTTATATATGTTTAGTTTAACAAGTTGATTGATCAGAAAAAATCTAATCTTATTCGAATAAGTGCTAAAAAACCAATCATCATTAATATATTTATGTTTTATTTTGAAAACAATCAACAACATGAAAAAAATATTAACAATTGTTTTTTTAACATTTAGCCAGCTTATTTACGCACAGATTGACAGCACAGAAGTATTAGAGGATTACAGTCAGTATGGTGAAGTGGATGGTGTGATTCGATATTGCACACAAAAAGTGCTTAACCAAACACCACAACGAATCATCAGTTTAGGCTACGAATACAATGCGGGATTTCACATGTCGGGAATTCCTGGTTCAAACTTAAGTCCTCAAACGCAGGAATTTCATGTAAACCAAGTGAACATGCTTCGTGCTCAATTGAACCTCCCTGTCATTGCGACCAATAAATTGATATGGCAATTAGGGGCCAATTTTTGGACTTCTAAATTTGACTTAGCCAATAACATTGGTACAAATCCATTTGCTAATGCCTTACAAAAAAATGCTTTGTTAAGCACAGGTGTAAATTCAACCATATTTAGACCCTTAAACGATCGGAATTTTCTAATTTTTCAGGGAAGTATAGATGTCAATGGTATTTTCCCATCCTTGAGTAACATAAATTCCAAGGCCGTAACGCTAAGCGCTACAGGTATTTATGGTTGGAAGAAATCTGAATCCGATATGATCGGAGTAGGAATTGCACGTACCTATAGAGCTGGTAGGTTAATTTATGTGCCCGTATTGTTGTGGAACAAAACATTTAATGACCGTTGGGGCATGGAATTATTATTGCCAGCCAAAGGATTTCTTCGTTATAACTTCTCCACATCAAGTATGTTGCAATTGGGTTTTGAATTAGAAGGGAATCAATTTTACAGCAATTTACCACAATCTAAAAATGGTGCTGTTTACATTCAAAGAGGAGAATTTAAACCAAGAATTATGTGGGATAAAAAATTAACTGGTTTTCTTTGGTTAAATGTTCAAGCTGGTTTGCGTTATAATTACCGTTTTGACGTAATGGACAAATACGATGGTAAAGATGATACAGAACGCTTTTTTGCTCCGACGCTTGGAAATCCTTTGTATCTCAATTTTAGTTTAAATTTTGTTTCTCCATAAAAAAAGAGGCTTCAAAATTTGAAGCCTCTTTTTTTGTAAAGAAAATTACTATTTCACTTGACGAGTCCAGGTATCGGTTCTTCCAATCAATGAAACACCTATATAACCACGAACTTCCATAACATTGGGATTAATTAGTTTGATCGTAGAAGAATAAGTATTGCCGTTTTTGGGATCATAAATATTTCCATCCTCCCAGACATTATTATCTTTGGCTACAAATCCCCAAATGTTAATCAAACCTAAGACCGGTTTTTTTCGAGCGGCTTCATCAGCATTATTCTTATCCACTTTGCCTTTCCCTGTCTCAGGATCTACAGGTTCTTTTAACCAGACAATTTTCCCTTGGTATTTATCCCCATTTTTATAAATTTTTACCATTGCATTACCTTCTCCAGTTTTCCAAACACCTACAATAGCGTCTGCATCACCAGCATTGGAAAAAGCTGTTATTTTAGGTGCAATCAGTAAGCTTAAAAAAGCCACTAAAATGGTTAATCGATTTGTTAAAATACTATTTTTCATATTTTTTTTAGTTTATATGGCATCTAAATTAATCAACAAAAAATGAATTCCAATAGCTTAAAACAATGTTTGGAAAAAAATAGAAGCTTAAAAAAGTTTACTTAGCATCAAAATTATAAGATTATTCTTCTGATACAGAATTATTGACAGGAATGATCATAGCATAATTCAATGTTTTAATTATCTTTGAAGCTTATCAAATTATTAAATTATGAAAAAAATCAACTCTTTATCTTCGGGATTACTAAAAAGTAGTCTATTGGTTATCATAACCCTTTTGCTTTCCAATTTTACCTTGTTTGCACAACAAAGATATGGTTCAAAACCCATTGAAGGGCGTTGGGATATTACGGTTAATCATGGAGCCAAAAAATCACCTTCATGGTTAGAAATTAGCCATTCAGGTTTAAAAACATTCGTAGGTCAATTTGTGGGTGAAGGCGGTAGCGCTAGACCTATTTCTAAAATAAATTATGCGGACAATAAAATATCCTTCTCTATTCCTCCTCAATGGGAAGACTCGGAAATGGATTTAAAAGTAGAAGGAACTTTTTCAAATGATCAATTAACTGGAACCATGACCACGCCAAAAGGACAGACCTTAACATGGGTGGGAACTCGTGCACCCAAGTTAATCAGCTTAAACGAACCAACATGGGGTAAGCCGGTAAAAATATTCAACGGGAAAGATTTAACAGGATGGGAAGCCATGGGATCAAGCAATCAATGGATTGTACAAAATGGTGTGTTAACTAGCCCAAAATCAGGAGCAAATATCCGCACAACAAATACCTTCAAAGACTTCAAGTTACACATTGAATTTCGTTATCCACAAGATAGTAATAGTGGTGTATATTTAAGAGGTAGATACGAAGTACAAGTTTCGGATAGTTATGGAATGGAGCCGGTTAAGGACCAATTAGGTGCTCTATATGGTTTCATTAAACCATTGGTAAATCCAGCTAAAAAAGCAGGTGAATGGCAAAGCTATGACATTACGATAGTAGGAAGATTGGTTTCTGTCGTTTGTAATGGAATAACTATCATCAATAAGCAAGAAATTCCAGGAATTACTGGTGGGGCAATGGACAGTAACGAAGGAGAAGCAGGTCCTATCATGATACAAGGAGACCATGGCCCTGTAGAATATAGAAATATTGTTTTAACTCCGGGGAAATAACATTTTTTATAATTATGAGTTATGAATTATGAATTATGAAAAGATCTATTTTCTAATATTTCATAATTAATAACTCATAATTCATAACTCATAATTCATAATTAATTACCTATTCATCCTAACCGTCTCCACTCCTGCCAATAAAAAGCAGCCTAATCCGAAATCTTCAAAATCGGGTATTGAATTATAAGTAACAGGTTGAGATTCTTTAGGTTCTTTTCCAGTACCTTGTACAAATCCTAAAAAACCATTTTCGTGTACTATTGGTAATAAAGCACTCCAAGTTTTATTGATCAACTTTTTGTATTTTTTTGCAGGTAATAGACCATTATTGACCCCCCAGGCTAATCCATAAACAAACAAAGCCGTTCCGGTCGCCTCAGGTCCACCAAAATTCGATTCATCTTTCAAACTGACATTCCAAAAACCATCTTTTCTTTGCAGTGGAAGTAAAGCTTTAGTCATTGCTAAATAATCTGCCTCGTATTCTGCTCTGTGAGGTGCATCTTTTGGCATAGTTTCTAAAGTTCTAACCAAAGCGGCATAAACCCATCCATTCCCTCTTGACCAATAACAGTTTTGCCCATTAGGTTCTTTATATGGTGGAACAAAATCTTTGTCTCTAAACCATAAACCATCCGAAGGATTGTATAAACCATTCACGCCATGTTTATTCCGAGTAAATACGTATAAATCGTGCATTTTTTCAAAGTAACGATCATCTTTATATAAATTACCCAAACGAGAAAAAACTGGAATGGCCATTTGTAAGCAATCAATCCAGGACCAATCATCCGCTTTATCAGATAAAACCATATTATCTATATTTTCCTTTATGGGTTTTATTCTAGAAGAATCTTTATTCATCAAAAACAAATCAATGTAAACTTGCCCACAAGCCTGATTATCTGCATTCCGTGTTTTTATCGCCCCATCTCTTAATCCCCAATGGTGGTATTCTCCCCAATCGACCATATACTTTAGGTCTTCCGATTTAGGATCTATTTTATACAGTTCCATTAAACCCTCGTAAAATACAGCACGTGTCCAAATATTGGAAGGTCTGATACGATCTGGCCTTGGAATCATCTTGCCTACGTCAGGCCATTTTTGTTGAAAATACGATTTGGCTAAATGCATTTTTGACAAAGTTTCCTTTTTATCAAATTGCGCAAATAAGATTGAATTCACCAATAGAAGCAAAATCAATGGAATAAATGATCTATTCATGATTAAGCTAAATAAAACATCGAATCCAAATCCACAGAAACTGGGGAATTATCTGGATTACCTAGCATGATGTCTTTCATATAGGCCCACCATTTTTTCATCACATCCTGTTGAGGCAACTTTTCTAATTGCGACAAATCGTTTGATTCTAAATAAGCAAATAAAACCGAAGTTTCTCGATCGAGGTATATCGAATAATTACAGATTCCAACTTCCTTTAATAAAGTGGATAATTCTGGCCAAATTTCATCGTGACGACGTAAATATTCCTCTTCGTTTCCGGGAATAAGAAACATTTTAAAAGCTTTCCTTTGCATAAATTTGAATTTATTACAAAAGAATATTTTGCCAGGAATCTACTATTAAACCATTTGAATTTGTTTTTCAAATGCTTCTAATTGCTCATCATCAAAATTCAAATGTGTTACAAAACGAATGTAGCCAATTCCAAAGGGAGCACATTTAATTCCTTGCATCGCCAATTTTTGTACTTGTTCAGCTGCATTCATTCCTTCATTTATTTGAATAATAACAATATTGGTAGAAACAGGTAAAATAGAACTGACCCATGGTAATTTCGAACAAATATCTGATATTTTCTTAGCACGAATATGATCATCTTTTAATCTTAAAACATGATGGTCCAAGGCATAAATACCTGCTGCAGCTAAAAATCCAGCTTGTCTCCAACCTCCTCCCAACCTTTTCCTTATTCGCTTAGCTTTTTTTATAAATCCCACAGAACCTAACAAAACAGAACCTACTGGCGCTCCCAATCCTTTCGATAAACAAACAGAAATAGAATCAAACCATTGACCAAATTGCAAAGGTGTTTGTCCACTTTCCGTCAAAGCATTAAAAATTCTTGCTCCATCTAAGTGTAAAGGGATCGACTTCGAACGACAAAATTGGGAAATTGCTGTCAAGGATTCACTGGAATAATAACTTCCACCACCTTTATTAACGGTATTTTCCAAACTTACTAAAGCACTTTCACAGGCATGGATATCATCAGGAGATATGGCTAGTTCAATTTGCGTTTTATTCAATCTTCCCAAATCCCCTTTTAAGAGTTTTACCGAAGCCCCTGAATTAGCCATAATCCCCCCTCCTTCATACAAATAGATGTGGGATAATTCATCACAAATAACTTCCTGCCCTTTAGAGATATGCGCGGAAATAGCTATCTGATTAGTCATGGTTCCTGAAACACAAAAAAGTGCTGCCGGCATCCCAAACAATTTGGCCACTTTATTCTCTAAAGCTAATACACTAGGATCTTCATTAAAAACATCATCACCTAAAGGAGCGGAAAACATCGCTTCTTTCATTCCCTCTGTCGGCAAAGTAAAAGTGTCACTACGAAGCTCAATCGTTTGCATATTAAAATTGTTTTAGAAAGGAAATTTTACTTAAAAATCTAGTTTGTTTTTGTAAAGTTGCATCGGTACCTAGAAAATCGCTTTGGTTGAAAACCAAATAAATAAAGGACAGTGGTTGATATTCATAAGAAAAACGCACATTTAATACCTGTAAATCGTTGAAAGTATTACGTTGGTAAAATCCGATTAATTGAACTCTAGGATTGAGGGCTAAACGCGATTCTAACATAAATAAATCGACATTTTTGTACTCCTTTTGTTTTCCTATTGCTTTAAATTCATTTCTATCGTACGTAATACCAAAATTCACATGCGGAATAGGTGCTAAATTAAACTTAATGTTGTAATAATTGGAATGTCCATCATAAAAACCTCCAAAATCATAATTTCCTTGAAAAGAATATTTTTTACTTAGATCGGTTGAAACCATGATTCCTTGTCTAAAATATTGATACTGACCTTGAGCTATATCTATACCCAGTGGACTAAAATTTTCCTCTAAATTTTGGAAGCTAGATTCTCCATAAATACCGATAATTCCTCCATTTTGTAAATTTGCCCAAAAAGGTGATCCTAATATTTTACCTTCCACCAATTTAGAAGTACTTAAACTATGGTAAAACTCGGTATAAATACCAGGCTCAATGCTTCTAATCCATTTAGGGAACCATTTTTTTCTCAAATTATAAAAGCCTCCTTGGGAATTGGACAAAATATTGTTCCGTGAAACAAATCCCATGGCAGGTAGATAATCTTTGTTTACCGTCGTTTGCGTCCAATAAGCATTTAATTGATTGGTTCGGTAAAAGAATTGATTATATTGAGCGATGGCAGAATTTCCCGTCTGAGAATCATGTGTCACACTGAACATCCCAGAATAAGATAAAACATCTGAAAAACGAACAAACGCATCTACAGAAGAAGTGGATTGAGTTTGTATCGGGTTTTGCTTATAGGTCAAAATGCCACCCAAACGATTTTGCTTTCCAAAATTTTGAGAGAATCGACCAACACCAAAATTGGTAAAATTTACCCCATCACCTGCTGCTTGTTGTACCAAGATCGCGCCAAAATTTTGTCCGTCTGAACGGTGAACAAAACGTCCTCCACCATTGATGGCAATGGGTTGAACATTTTGGTCTAATCCAATGGTTCTACTGAAAAAAGGCTGAATTACCATGGATCCACCTAAAACTTCATCTACGGGAGCGAGACCAGCGCCAAACAAAGAGGCATTTTCCAAGAAAAACTGACGTCTTTCGGGGAAAAATACCGAAAACCGACTGATGTTATTTACCTGACGATCTACATCGGCCTGCGCAAAATCTGTATTGATGGTAAGATCTAAAATATTGTTTGGATTGATGGCCCATTTTATTTCTCCACCAAATTTAATAGACGATGAATTACTATTCCCTACCTGTGATCCTTTGTCTTGATCACTCAAAACCAATGAATAAGGTACAAAACGTATGTTAGCAGCTGAGGAATTGGGCGGACTTATATTTTTCAATATACCTGCATAATCCATCCTGAGTGCACTAAAAGCTCTTGGATGAGGTGACCAGACACTTACCTCATTGGAAGAACGACGAACGCGAAAAAAATTCAAACCCCAATCTTGGGTTTTTGATGCATCTAATTTTGGATAACGCAAAGTTTGCCATGGAATGGCAAATTCAGCTACCCATGATGAGTCAGTTCGTTGGGTACGTACCTTGTATAATCCATCCCAATCCACATCGTATTGTCTATCATCAAAAGAAAGTAAATCTCTCTGTACTCCATAAGCATTTGATTGAAGAACAAGTGCGTTTCTTTCGTCCTTAAAACCATCTATGGCAATTCCAAATAGGTCATTATCAGCGAAATTATAATCTCGCTTTAAATTAGGCGATCGGAAATTTCTCTTACCAATGGTATCATAATTAATTGCCAAAACGTACAAAAACTGTTTATTACCCAATAAACGCACTTCCGTTCGAAAAGAGGCTTGATTCCCTTGAAACGGTTCAACTTGATAATTTAAGTAAATGGGTTTCGCTAATTTCCATTCATCTTCGGATAATTGCC
>JBILRJ010000234.1:0-5048 GCA_044372695.1 Spirosomataceae bacterium | reverse complement strand
GATCATTTGTTATTTATTCTATCTTTTGTTTGTATTTACACCTTAGCCAATTTAAAACAGACATTTTTGTTGGTAACTGCATTCACACTTGGTCATTCCATTACTTTGGCTTTGGCCACTTTACAAGTATTGAATTTTTCACAAGAGTGGATCGAGTTTTTGATACCTTGTACCATATTGGCCTCGGCTTTGGCTAATTTGAGCTTTGAGAAAGTACTTCCTTCAAAAGAAAAGGTTTCCACATTTAAATACGCAGGAATTACTTTTTTTGGTTTAATTCATGGATTAGGCTTTTCCAACTATCTTCAAAGTTTATTGGGCATGGAGCAGTCGCTAATTAAACCTTTGTTGTCTTTTAATGTTGGCTTGGAAGTGGGACAAATCGTTGTATTAGCCATTATTTTACTTATCTTATCCATTTTGGTAAATGCCTTCAAGATAAAACACAAAAGTCTTGTCTTAGTTATTTCTGGAATAATTATAGGTGCTTGTGTTCCTATGATTGTGGAACGATTTTTGGCAATAAAATAGGGGATAGAATTTTTGTTCCATCCCCTTAATATTTTGAAGCTATAACTTCTCTTCTAATCTTCTCTCTTCTAATCTTCTCTCTTCTCTCTTCCTAAAAGTCTTCATCCAAAGAGAAACCCATAGACTCCTTATCAGACATAACACCTGATTTTTGGTATTCAGCCACACGTTTTTCAAAGAAATTGGTTTTTCCTTGTAAAGAGATCATTTCCATGAAATCAAATGGATTGCTTGTGTTGTAGTATTTTTCGCAATTCAAGGAAACTAGCAAGCGGTCAGCAACAAATTCAATGTATTGACACATTAATTCTGCATTCATTCCTATCAATGAAACAGGCAATGCAACAGTAACGAACTCTTTTTCTATTTCAACGGCATTTAGAATGATTTCGTAAACTCTTTCTTGTGGCAATTGATTTTTGATGTGATCTGAATAAAGTAAGCAGGCAAAATCGCAATGCAATCCCTCATCACGGGAAATTAACTCGTTGGAAAAAGATAATCCAGGCATCAAACCTCTTTTCTTTAGCCAAAATATCGAGCAAAATGAACCTGAGAAGAAAATCCCCTCCACTGCCGCGAATGAGATTAATCGTTCAACGAAATTATCACTGTCGATCCATTTTAATGCCCAATCTGCTTTTTTCTTTACACAATCGATGGTCTCGATGGCGCGAAGCAAGCGATCTTTTTCCTTAGGTTCTTGAATGTAGGAATCAATTAACAAGGAATAAGTCTCCGAGTGAATGTTTTCCATCATGACTTGAAAGCCATAAAAGCATTTGGCTTCAGCGTATTGAACTTCTCTTAAGAAATTGTTAGCTAAATTTTCATTGACAATTCCATCTGATGCGGCAAAAAATGCCAAAACGTGTGAAATGAAATGACGCTCACCATCATTCATTTTTTTCCAATCACTGATGTCTTGCGACAAATCGATTTCTTCGGCTGTCCAAAAAGAAGCTTCCGCTTTTTTGTAAAACTGCCAAATATCATCATGTTTGATGGGGAATAAAACGAATCTGTTAGGATCTTCGACTAATAAAGGTTCTGCTAAAATTTCTTGTGACATCTATTTAGAATATTGAATGCGAATTTAATGATTTAAACTTAAGTTGGGTCATTTTGTTTTGTAAAATTTAAAAGAAAAATCCACCTACTTGTACGACGAATGCAGAGCCATAAGGCGATTGCCTTGGACCAAAACCAGAGGTGTAATTTAGATCATACATTAAGCTTAAATTGATGCCTAATCTCGATCCAATTCCGATGCCCACCAAAACGGGGTTTGAGTAAGAAATACCTGTGTTACCGGATAAATTTGAGTAGTTCTCTACTTGCGCAATCAAGTAACTTTGACCTAGAAGCTGGGAGAGTGCAGGCACATAATGCCTCGCAAAAATTCTTTCTCCAAGTAAATTAGAAGTTAATTTTCCGATGGATCCGCCATAATTCACAGAATAATATTGATAGGTTAATCCGACTCCTAAGATGGTTTTGTTGGTCAGCTGATAACCCACCATAGGCGATAGGCCGACGCTGGTTGGGTTTCCAAAACTCAAACCAGAAATTCCTCCTCCGAATTGAAGTCTTTCTCGGAAGCTTAATTCGCTCACGTCACGTTCAACGTCCAAGTCGCCTTCTGCCCCTTCTTCTTTGATCACAACTGCTTCTTGAGCCTTTGATTCATACATCATTCCAATGCTTAGTAGTCCAATAATTAAAAGTAGTTTTTTCATGTTTTTTGTTAAAAATTAAACTTAATTATTTTTTTTTAAAAGGTTTATGAAATCTTCCACAAGATTAACAAAATTAAAGGATAATTTTGTTTTATGAATGAAGTTGCTTCTGGTTCTGTTACTAATTTGGGATTCGAAAACTTAGATCCTAGGACTCACATAATTATCAAAGGGGCTCGTGTACACAACCTCAAAAATGTAGATGTGGCCATTCCTCGTAACCAATTGGTTGTGATCACAGGCTTGTCAGGTTCTGGCAAATCTTCTTTGGCATTTGATACACTTTTTGCCGAAGGTCAAAGAATGTATGTGGAGAGTTTAAATTCTTATGCACGTCAGTTTTTGGGGCGCATGGAAAAACCTGCTGTAGATTACATTCGTGGCGTTTCGCCAGCCATTGCCATTGAGCAAAAAGTCAACACCAAAAATCCCCGGTCCACCGTAGGTACGACTACCGAAATATATGATTACCTCAAACTACTTTATGCGAGAATTGGAAAAACCTATTCACCTGTTTCTGGATTAGAGGTCAAAAAGGATTCAGTTTCTTCCATTGTTGACTGGATTCTCACTTTTGAACAAAAAAAAGTACTCATTTTAGCTCCATTTTTAAGACACACTGAACGAACATTTGCTTACGAATGCCAATTATTGATTCAAAAAGGGTATTCTCGTTTGATGCATGAAGGTAAAACCTGGGATTTAGAAGAACTTTTGGAGGATCAAACCCAACTTGATCAATTCCAAAAAAACTCTGATGGAGTATTCATATTAATTGATCGCTTGATTAGTAAATCAGATGATGAGGAGACTTTATTTCGTTTGGGCGATTCGGTACAAACGGCTTATTTTGAGGGAGACGGAGTGTGTTGGATAGAGATTGAAGGTCAAAAGCGAAAAGTGTTTTCCAACAAATTTGAATTAGACGAAATTGTTTTTGAAGAACCGAGTTTAAATTTATTTTCATTTAATAATCCTTTTGGGGCTTGTAAAAATTGTGAAGGATTTGGAAAAGTGTTGGGATTGGATCCTGATTTGGTTTTTCCAGATCATCATTTGTCTGTTTTTGAAGGAGCCATTGCACCATGGAGAAGTGAAAGGATGAGTGAATGGCTTTACCCTTTACTTCGGAATGGCATCAATTTTGATTTTCCGATTCATCGACCTTACCAAGATTTAAGTCAGGCAGAAAAGGATGTCTTGTGGAAAGGGAATAAATATTTTGCTGGTTTGAATCAGTTTTTTGACTATCTGGAAAAAGAAACCTACAAGATTCAATACCGCGTTTTACTTTCACGTTATCGGGGAAAAACAGATTGCCCGGCTTGCAAAGGGTCTCGTTTGAGGCAAGATGCTTCTTATGTTAAAATCGATGGGGTATCCATCATTGATTTGGTCCTTTGGCCCATGTCGAAGGTGAAATCCTTTTTTGAAAAATTGAAATTAAGTACCCATGACCAAGCCATGGCCAAACGAATATTGATTGAAATCAACAATCGATTGGATTATATGGATCGGGTGGGCTTGGGATATTTGACTTTGAATCGCTTGAGTTCTACGCTATCTGGTGGAGAATTTCAGCGAATTAAATTAGCCACTTCCTTGGGGAGTGCTTTGGTGGGTTCCATGTATATTTTAGATGAACCCAGCATTGGTTTACATCCCAGAGATACGAGTCGACTTATTTCCGTTTTATTGATGCTCAAGGCCATGGGTAATACCGTCATTGTGGTTGAACATGAAGAAGACATCATGCGAGCGGCAGACCAGATCATTGATATAGGACCTGAAGCGGGTAGGTTAGGGGGTAATTTGATGTTTCAGGGGAGCTTGAAAGAAGCTTTGAAAGAGAAAGTTAAAACCAGTCATACGCTCCGGTTTTTAAATGGCACAGATCAAATTGAAGTTCCCAAGTTTAGAAGAAAACCTTTGGCACACATAGAAATCAAAGGTGCTTCTGAAAATAATTTAAAAAATTTAGATGTTAAAATTCCTCTTGGAATTTTAAGTGTTGTCACGGGTGTCAGTGGTTCAGGTAAATCTACCTTGATCCGAAAAATATTGTACCCTGCGGTGTTAAGGAATCTCCAATTGGGGACAGAGGATACAGGCAAATTTCGTGAATTGAACGGAAGTTTGAATAAGCTTACAGGTATTGAAATGGTGGATCAGCAACCCATCGGTAAATCTTCTCGATCCAATCCTGTGACTTACATCAAGGCTTACGATGCCATTCGTTTGTTGTATTCTGAATTACCTGTAGCCAAAGCAAGAGCTTACAAACCTGCCCACTTTTCCTTTAATGTGGAAGGTGGCCGTTGCGAAACTTGCCAAGGTGAAGGAGAAACAACCATTGAAATGCAGTTCATGGCAGACATTCGTTTAACTTGTGAATCATGCAATGGTAGCCGGTTCAAACAAGAAATTTTGGACGTTAAATTTCAAGAAAAAACCATTTCTGATATCTTGGATTTAACGGTGGAAGAGGCGGTGGAGTTTTTTCGAGACAAACAACCCAAAATAGCTGATCGGATTGATGCCTTGCATCAAGTGGGCCTAGGCTATATCAAATTGGGACAATCTTCCAATTCATTGTCTGGCGGAGAGGCTCAAAGGGTGAAATTGGCCAGTTTTTTGGGCAAAGGAAATCCCAATAAAGGTAAAACTTTGTTTATTTTTGATGAACCGACCACAGGTTTGCATTTTCATGACATTAAAAAGCTTTTGAAAGCGATGAACGATTTGGTCGAGCAAGGAGACACGGTTGTGATCATTGAG
>JBILRJ010000233.1:0-5060 GCA_044372695.1 Spirosomataceae bacterium | reverse complement strand
GTAACTTTAACTGGACACAAAAAACAAGTAACCGAATCTTTTGTGAGTCAAATTCAACAAATTCCAGAAGTCATAGAATGCCACCATGTAACAGGCGCTGGCGACTTTATGTTAAAAATTATTTCCAGAGATATCTCTACCTATCAGAAGCTCATGTTGGAGAAAATCAATGAAATAGAAGAAGTTGCCGCCACCTCCACCATGGTAATTTTGTCAACATTCAAAGAAAGCAAAGTTTTACCTATTCCTTGAGAAGAGAGAAAATGATGTAAGATGTATGACGTAAGATGTAAAAGTTTCTAAAGGGACAAAACGAAAGTTTCTCTTACAACATACATCTTACGTCATACATCTTCTTACAATCGATTCATAAACTGTGGTATCATGCGGTTTTTCCATTCCGTAAAGCTTCCTTGTTGGATTTGAAGTCGGGCTTCGCCTACCATCCAAAGATAAAAGCGCAAATTACACACACTAGCAATCATGGCTCCCAACATCTCTTCGCACTTGTTCAAATGCCTTAAATAAGCTTTTGTGTACTGCCCATGCAAAGTTCCTGAAAAAGCTGGATCAATGAGCGAAAAGTCGTTTTTCCACTTTTCGTTTTTGATATTAATGATTCCTTGGGTAGTATATATGGTGCCATTCCGAGCATTTCGTGTGGGCATAACACAGTCGAACATGTCAATTCCCAAAGCTATCCCTTCCAAAATATTCGCTGGCGTACCAACCCCCATCAAATACCTAGGTTTATCTTTGGGCAATATGTCCGTCACTTGATCTGTCATTTCATACATGTCCTCGGCAGGTTCTCCTACAGACAATCCGCCAATTGCGTTGCCAAAAGCATCCTTGGATGCAATGTACTCCGCTGAAATTTTACGCAAATCAGGGAAAACACTTCCTTGCACAATCGGAAATAGGGCCTGGCTATAGCCATACTTGGGCGCTGTGGCGTTAAATCTTGTAAAACAGCGATCTAGCCAGCGGTGTGTCATGTCCATGGATTTGCGGGCATATTCATAGGTACAAGGATAGGGGGTACACTCATCAAAGGCCATAATGATATCCGCGCCAATGGTTCGTTGGGTATCCATCACCGACTCAGGACTAAAAAAATGAATACTTCCGTCGATGTGCGATTTAAATTTTACCCCTTCTTCTTGAATTTTTCGGCCAGCTCCAGCTAAAGAATAAACTTGGTAACCTCCAGAATCGGTTAATATGGGTCCCGACCAGCCATTGAATTGGTGCAATCCTCCCGCGTTTTCCAACACTTCCAAACCGGGTCTTAAATATAAATGATACGTATTTCCAAGAATTATTTGTGCCTTGATGGGGTCAGATAACTCAGCCGTATGAACCCCTTTTACCGTGCCTGCTGTACCAACTGGCATGAAAATCGGTGTTTCTATGACCCCATGATCGGTATGTAATTTTCCCGCTCGAGCTTTCGATTTAAGGTCGATGTGATTGATTTCAAATTTCATGCCACAAAGGTAAGAATTTAGAAATTACTTAGCTTCAATCTTTTTTTCCAAATCAAGTACCAAGTTTTTTAATTCGTAAAATTCTTTTTTTGAGACAAATCGGTAAGAATCGAAGTCCATGTTTTCTTGAAATTGATTCATAGAAGCCTCTTTTTCCGCATAAAGCATGTCTGCCAAATCAAACTTTAAAATGTCAGCTATTTGTCGCATGCGTGATAAAGAAGGATCCGTTAAACCTCTTTCTATTTTTGAATACGCAGAAAGAGTAATGTTCATCCGCGATGAAATGTCTTCTTGACTTAATCCTTTACTCGTCCGGAATTTTTTGATGTATTTTGCAAAACTGTTCACCATATCAAATAGTTAAATTAGTGGAACACTTCAAGTGGCGAAAAATACTCTAAAGGCCTTTTTGCCCCCTTGAATACAATTTTGTCCTTAAAATGGGTTTGGCAATATAAGAAAATATCAATAATTACAAATACTTATCTGTCAAGAGAAATTAAAAAAATTACTTATTGATAAAGCGGAACAGAAAACGAGACATTGGCACCGAAGGCGTTTTTATTTAGCCATTCTCCCAAATCAAAACCAATGTGGGCTTTTAATGTGCTTGTTCCAAAGAATTCAATGTTTCTTTTCCACTGAAGGCCCATGGAATATTGCCTTTTTATGGGCCTACGAAATTGAGAATAATTGCCAAAAGAATTGGTCATACTCAGGCGTAACAGAAAATTATCTTGATCCCTTTGATATTCCGCCCCCAGATAAAACGCTTCCACCCGGTTATTATCAAAATACATTTTTGCTGTTTTATTTAAATCAGTTTCCGAATCCAATGTAATAAATGGTGTACCAATACCTCTTCCTAAATGCGTCCAGCCATCCGTAAAAATGCCATTGTTAAAATAATTATCCAAGCCTCTTTTAAAAGGAATGTTACCTATAAACTCCGCCCCACCTTGAGAGCTTGTGTTCAAGTATTCAATCACTAATTTGATCAATCCCGTTTTTTCGAAACTCGAAAAGGATATGCCATGCAAACCATCTGAAATATTATTGCCATAATACAAAGAACCGTCCTCGTAAACACTTTGGCGATACATCAAGACCTTACCCACATTCAGCTCAAGTTCCATTCCAACATCCACGGTTCCTAGGTGATTTCCCAAGCGATTGCCTCCATCATTCGCGCCATAAGTAGTGGTATCAGAACCTATGGCTGCCAATGACTGGCCCATAATGATGTATGAATAATCCTTTAAGCTGACATTCCCTTTGTTCCAATACCACTGGACTTGGTGATTAAATCCACCGTAAAGTTTAACTCTCCATTCGGGACGACCAATGCGGCCATAAAATGATTTTTGATGTAAAAAACTTCCCTTCACATCTCCTCTATTTCTGGCTAAATCCAAATAGCCGTGCATGTAATTCCCTTTAAAAGACAAAAGCTCCCCTAAAAAAGAAGGATAAAAATAATCACGAACGAGCAATTCAATTTTAGGAACCGGTAAAGCATTCCCTGACCAGATAAAAGAACCGGAAGATAAAGTAGAATCAGCTAAACCTTGAATGTCTTTTTTTCGACCGACAACCATTTCAAAAATTCCGTATTTCCCCTTAACATAAGCCTCTGGCAAAATAAGAGCCAAATTATCGCCACTCCCTTGAATGTATCGAGCAGATAATCCAAAACCGATGTCATATTTTTTCCTAAACCTCTTTTTGGTTTTCAAATAATCAGAATAAAAATCCAATTCAGCATAGGAATATGCGCCTGAAAGAGGCACTGACCCCCATTGATTTGATTTCAACCAAAAAGGGGTATAATCTCCTGTGGTAGCACCCGCACCAATCGAAATATTGGAAGTTATGGGCCGATTCTCGTTAAATTGAGCTTTGGCAGAAAAAGAAAGGACACTTATGGAAATAAGTAACGCAAGCTTCGCAAAAAAAGAGTTACCCCGCCAATTCAGCATCAATTTTCTTCTTTATTAATTTTAGCCACTAATTCAAAACCTAAACTTTTGATTAACAAACGAACTTCATTCTTGTTCTTAAATGCAATTACCTCCGCCGTTTGGCCCATCATCGCACCTGAGTCCAAAGTAATGAAATCGCCTACTTTGATGGATTTTGAACTAGCTTCTACTTCCGAATGTTCAGACAAAAAAGATTTAATCAAGTGAATTTCCTCGTCTTGAATAATGGCAGGCTTATGTAGCCAATAAACAAAATTGACGACACCAAAAGTTTGCCTTACCAATGTATTTTGTTTGGTTTGATCAATGTTGACAAAAACATAGGACCTGAAAACAGGTTCTTCTACCCACTTTTTTCGGTCAGACCATTGTTTTTTTTTCTTAATTAGCGGACAATAACATTCTATTCCTTGAAACAGTAATCGCTCTGCGACCTTCTTCTCCATTCTGGATTTCGTGTACAAAGCATACCAAGCCATGCTATTTTATATTTACAATGTGAATAATTTCACATCTGATTCCATCATATCTTTCACTAAGGCCGGTAAATCATATTTCAATTTCCATCCCAATTTTTCTTTCGCCTTGGTAGGATCGCCAATCAATAATTCGACTTCTGTTGGTCTAAAATAACGAGGATCTATGCTCACCACCTCTTTTCCAATCTCCAATTGATACAATGGATTATGGCAAGCTTTTACCCTCGCGATCTCGTTCACTCCTTCGCCCGAAAAGTCTAATTCGATACCAACCTCCTCAAATGCCATCTTAACAAAATCGCGCACAGTGGTTGTGATACCAGTAGCAATCACATAATCCTCCGCAACATCTTGTTGCAGAATCAGCCACATTGCCTCCACATAATCTTTGGCATGCCCCCAATCTCTTTTGGCATCCAGATTTCCCAAAAACAATTTGTCTTGTTGACCCAAAGCAATTTGAGCTGCGCCTCGAGTAATTTTGCGCGTAACAAAAGTTTCTCCTCTTAATGGCGACTCGTGATTAAATAAAATTCCGTTCACCGCAAACATGTCATAAGCCTCTCGGTAATTTACCGTAATCCAATAGCCATAAAGCTTAGCTACTGCATAAGGAGACCTTGGATAAAAAGGAGTTTTCTCAGATTGAGGCACTTCTTGCACCAAACCATATAATTCAGAGGTAGAAGCTTGGTAAATTTTGGTTTTTTTCGACAAGCCCAATAAACGTATGGCCTCCAAAATACGCAAAGTTCCTATTCCGTCTACTTGAGCAGTATATTCGGGTTCATCAAATGACACCTTCACATGCGACATCGCACCCAAATTGTAAATTTCATCCGGTTGAACTTCTTGAATAATGCGAATGATATTAGTAGAATCACTTAAATCTCCATAATGTAAATGAAAATTTGAAGAATCCACATGGGGATCTTGGTACAAATGATCAATGCGTTGAGTGTTAATCAAAGAACTTCTCCGCTTAATTCCGTGTACAACATACCCTTTTTCCAACAATAGCTGAGCTAAATATGCTCCGTCTTGTCCTGTTACTCCTGTAATTAATGCTACTTTTTGGGTTGAATTCATCATTTTTTAAAAATCAC
>JBILRJ010000232.1:0-5069 GCA_044372695.1 Spirosomataceae bacterium | reverse complement strand
TCTTTACTTGCGCGTTTAAAACCTCCAGCGTTGCTAATACATCTGCCTCCGCTCCATGTGCCCCAACCAAAATTTTATCACAATAAAATTTGTAAGCCGCAGTTAAATTTCTAGGCTCCATCATGTGATAAATTCTTTGAGCATCGATTAATTTTCGATTTTTTATATCAAAATCCACATCATTTCGCAAAAATTCCTCTACCAGCATAGGTACATCAAATCGATTGGAATTAAATCCAGCTAAATCGCAACCCTCTAAAAATTGTGCCAAGGATTTTGCCACTTGCTTAAATTGGGGCTCATCCTTAATATCCTCATCATAAATTCCATGCACCAAGGATGCTTCAAGCGGAATAGGTATGCCTGGATTTACCCTGCGAGTTTTCACTTCCACACTGCCATCAATGTTTGCTTTTGCAATGGAAATTTCGACAATTCGATCTTTTTGAATCATAATCCCAGTCGTTTCAAGATCAAAGAATGCTAAAGGTTTTTTCAGTTTCAGTTGGTGTTCCATGCTTTGTTTTTTTTGGCTTGGTAAAGTTAACTTATTATTACCTTTGTCAAATGAAATTTCAACCAAAAGCCCTATTTTTTGATTGGGACCATACCATATGGGACCATGATTTGAATGCAAAAGAAGTTCTTTTGGAATTGTTTGAGGAATTCCAACTCATCAAGCCTGATCGATTTGAGGAAGCTTTTCAGACTTTCCACCAAATCAACGATCAACTTTGGGATCAATATCAGGCTGGAGAAATTTCTCAACATGCTCTACGTGAAACTCGTTTCATTGAATACTTTTCTGCCTTGCAAGTAGAAGGCGATGTCCAGCAGTTTTCCGCCGAGTACCTCTACCGAACTCCTAGAAAGACTCATTTAATGCCTGGTGCTTCTGAAATGATTGCTTTGTTGTCTTCCAAATATCCTTTATACATTTTGACCAACGGCTTTGACGACATCCAATATGTGAAGGTCGAGGGCTCTGGAATTGGTCATCATTTTCAGCAATTGATTACTTCCCAACAAGTGGGTACAAAAAAACCTGATGCCCGTTTTTTTGAATATGCCTTGCAACAAGCAAATTGCCAAGCTAAGGAAGTACTAATGATTGGTGATCACTTGGTGGCAGATGTTCAAGGTGCAGAAAATGCGGGGATTACCGCTATCCATTTGGACGTAAAAGCCGAGAATTTAGCCAAAAGGAAAATTGGCCAGTTAAACGAACTGGTTCATTTCATACATTTAGATTAATCAAAAATCGAAAGTTGATTGTCGTTCGACTTCCTATCGAAGATTTTTTTATCAATGATGAATTTTTTGTGTTCATCTAAAAATTTGGTAAATGATTCGATTTGTTCGTAAAGTGGATTGAAATTATAACTATTCAATTCATAAGATTCTACATATACATCTTTGAAATCCGTGATTACATAATCCAATCTTTCGATACCTATTTTTTGTAATCCCAATAAATACAAATTCTGGTGATTTTTTTGAAATCTTCCTGGCTCATAGAAAGCGGTGCTTTTCAAATCAAATGCCACATTCTCTCCAACTCCATCTACATATCCATAAATTACGCTGTTTTTGTACCTAGATTCAACATAATATTGGGTCTTGTACTTGGATGGCAAAATTTCTCTCGCCCGATCAATGATGCCTTCTTTAAAAGCTTCTTCATTCTGGCCAAGCGTGACGGCTTTCTCAAAATCAATGCCCTTTTGTTGCGCCTGAGTTGTCGGTTTTCTGACGCGATTGATTCGTTCAATCAATTCGATTTGATCTACGATGATTTTGCCATTTGAATCTCTTGATTGATTCAAATATAAGGTGTATGAATTAAGAAGGGTTGGATAAAGACGATATAACATGTCGCAATTTACCCAATTTGTAGCCGACTTACAATTTCTCCATTGACTAAATGAGATTCGGTAATTTCTTTGACATCTTCTAGTTGTACATTGCCATAAAACACTCCTTCTGGATATACGACTAAAGTTGGGCCTTTACCACAAAAATCTAGACAACCTGCTTTTTGAATGCGAATTTTCTTATTTGATCCGCAGGATGCCAATTGTTCTTTAAATGCATTGACTAAATCGATGCCATGTGCGTAACCGCAACATTTTTTGGGAGATTCTTTGTCGTTTGAACAAATAAAAACGTGTTTTTCGAAGTGCATATTTAATTGATTTCTAATACGATTGGACAATGGTCTGAGTGAATAACATCAGGTAATATGGAGGCATGGACAATTCGATGCTCAATCGCCCTAGTTGCTAAATGGTAATCGATGCGCCAGCCGAGGTTTTTGCTTCTTGCACCCGCTCGGTAACTCCACCAGCTGTAATGATGGGGTTCTTGGTTGATGTGTCTGAAGGTATCAATGAAACCTATTTGGATAAAATTTTCCATCCAATCTCTTTCCTCGGGTAAAAATCCAGAGCTATTGGCATTGGATTTGGGATTGTGTATATCAATGGCCTTGTGGCAAATATTATAATCTCCTGAAATAATCAAATGAGGGATTTGAGTCAATAAATTTTGGGTATAGCTTTGAAAATCAGAGAGCCACTGCATTTTAAAAGATTGTCTTTCATCTCCGCTAGAGCCAGAGGGCATGTACACGCTCATGACGGAAAAAGTTTCGAAATCAATTCGAATAACACGCCCCTCAGCATCGTATTTCCCAATGCCACATCCAATTTCTACGTGGTGAGGAATAGGCTTAGAGAAAATAGCAACACCAGAATAACCTTTCTTTTGGGCAGCATGCCAATAAATCTGGTACCCCAATGCTTTGATTTTGCTAAGGTCAACTTGGTCTATTTCTGCTTTTAGTTCTTGAAGACATATGATGTCTGGATTTTCTTCCTGTAGCCATTCCACAAATCCTTTTTGAATGGCGGCCCGAATTCCATTGACATTGTAGGAAATTAATTTCATTATATTAATTTGAATTTTCTGATTCAGCAAAAACTTCTGTTTTGAAATACTGAATTACATGCGCTTTGAGTAGGATTTCTTGTTCTTTGAGGGCAAGCGGTGGGAGATTTTGAACAAGGTTCCAATGCGGCCATCCTTCCTGATCTAAACCTTCTAGTTCATAAATGCCGCTAAAACTCAGCACTTTACAGGTCGCAATGTGCATGAGATCTTGTTTTTGTTCTTTCGTAAAATGTACATGCCCTTTACCTAATTCTTGTACACCAATTAAAAAAAGTACAGATTCTAAATCGCTCGGTCTTTTATCTAATTGGTTTTCCAGAAAATCGAGAATTTGATTCCACTCTGAATTAATAATGGCAGGTTCAAATTCCATGTTGGTTTGTTGATGGTTTTATAAAGCTATTTTGAATTTTGCGGTTTCCAACACAGCCTGTTCGCCACGTGGATTATTGCCAATTAATATTAAATCTCCTTCGATCTCGTGTTCAGATAGTTTTGTGATGTTTACTCTACCAACACCATTTTGGACACCCTCTTTGTTAGGCAATGTTGCTTCAAAAAAATTATCTTTGTCTCCGTAGTTGTCTAAATTTTTGATCAAATTTCCGATGTTTTCTATTTGACCATCACCCGGAATAAAATAGGTACCAGGACCTTTCAAATTATAAATTTTGACATATACCGATTCCAAACTTCCATTGGCCGTTGCAGTCAAACTTAAAGCTTTTTCCCCCAATTCATTGGTCAAACTGGCGGAAATGTTTTGGGTATTTAAACGATGCCTCTCTTGTTTGCCAAACTCAATTTTTCCTGCAAAAAATCCTTTTTCAACGGTTTGTGTGGAGAAGGTGTTTTGGTAGGAGAATAGGCAAAAAACCACGCCTAAGCCTGCATAAAGTATGTTGATAGGATTTCTAACAAACATCGTAAATAGAGAGCTAAAGGAATAAGATGAGAGTCTTAAACGCAAAAACGATGAAAAAGAGTGACGATTTCCCATGATAGATAGATTTTAAATGGTAGATGTGGTTAAGTTTGTGTTTAGAAAAGGTAATTACAAAAATAAATAAGTTTATTGATTAAGCAAACAAATTCAACAAATTGTAAAATATAATTATTTAATGGTAACCTAAATTGGATCAGTTTGGCAAAAGAGTTGTAAATTTGATGACCATTAGCCAAACATAAAAATTATACAGGAGTTGTGATACAAAAAGAGAAGCCGACGTTAAAGGATAAAGTTTTTACCATAGATTTTGATTCGAAAGCTGAAAAACGTAAAATTAAAAAAATGAAATCATTCGTGATTCCTTCGCTGTTCAAAAGTAATTTAATTGGACGAATTAAAGAATTTAGGCGTTTCAATGACAAATTGAAAAAGGATTTTAGTCCTTCTGTTTTCGATTTCGGCCCCATTCAAATTTTGTTGTCTCGGCATTTTGGCTTTTGTTATGGAGTGGAAAATGCTGTTGAAACAGCCTACCGAATTTTACATGAAAATCCAGATAAACGAATTTTTTTGTTATCTGAAATGATTCATAATCCTGCCGTAAATGCTGATTTACTCGATAGAGGTATTCGATTTATCCAGGATACCAGTGGTCATCAGCTGGTTAATTGGACTGATTTGACACATGATGACATTGTGATTGTTCCGGCTTTTGGTACCACCCTTGAAATTCAACATGAACTTCAGGCCATCGGAATAGATCCTTATGCCTACGATACTACTTGTCCTTTTGTGGAGAAAGTTTGGAATCGTGCGGCCTCCATTGGTCAAAAAGATTATACGGTCATTGTACATGGAAAACCTTCGCATGAAGAGACCAAGGCCACTTTTTCTCATTCACAATCCATTACACCGACTTTGGTTCTGAAGAACATTAGCCAAGCTAAGGCATTGGTACCATATATCAAAAAAGAAAAGAAAGGGGAATCTTTTTTTCAAGAGTTTGATGGACAATATTCCACTGGATTTGATCCTGAGAAAGATTTAGAAAGAATTGGAGTGGTCAATCAAACCACCATGTTGGCCACGGAAACCCAGGAAATTGCCGATTTTCTAAAAAACGTATTTATCGAGCATTTTCAATTGGAAAAAGAATCCATACAAACCC
>JBILRJ010000231.1:0-5090 GCA_044372695.1 Spirosomataceae bacterium | reverse complement strand
TTTCATTGATGATGTCTGCATCCAAAACCGCTTCCAAGGGGTCTAATGTGAAAATTAAACGTGCCAAGGCTTGTTTTGATTTTTCAGGTGTAATCAATTGACTCTTCTCCAATTGCCCTAAAATTTTAGTCATCAATTTTTTTGAACTTTCAAAAGCCTCCACTTTTATATCATAAATTCGAACCTGATATCCTGAAATTGCGCACTGCAAGGCAACCCTAGAACCTAAGGTTCCCGCACCCAAAATGCAAACATTTTTAATTTCCATTTTATATTTTCTTTGATTGAATACTTCTTTGTGCCATTGTCCCAAAGGCTCTGACCACTTTGATTAACTCGCCAAAACGAGGATCATTAGCAAAACCTTGAGAAAAACGTTGATAAATTTGTTGGGCAATTGCCGCCACTTTAAAAATTCCAAAAACATAATAGAAAAGAATATGACTAACATCTAATCCACTTTTCAATGCGTAATATTGGATAACTTCTTTTCGAGTAAAATTTCCATTTACATGACTTAGATTAAACATTTTCAGCTCTTCTGCATCTAAATCTTCCGCCCAATAAGCTAATAAGGTGCCGAGGTCCATCAATGGATCTCCAATGGTAGCCATTTCCCAATCCAACACCGCATCAATTTGCGGATTTTCCCAGTTTTGCAAAACCAAATTGTCAAATTTGAAATCATTGTGGATAAATGAAACGGAACCTGGTTGATTCGGTAAATTATTCATTAACCAGTTGGCTGCATTTTCTAATGTTGGTATTTCTTCTGTTTTAGCTTTTTCATACCGACCAATCCATCCCTCAACTTGCCTCAACACATATCCCTCAGGTTTGCCTAATTGAATTAAACCTGATTCAATTAATTCCAATTGATGAAGTTCAATGAAACTATCTAAGGTGTTGATGGACAATTGCTTAAAAAAAGAAGGGGATAAGTCCACGCCTTTGGGCATTTTGTTACGCAAAATTTCTCCTTCTACTTTCTCCATCAAAAAAAAGGGCGCACCAATGATATGAGGATCTTCACATGCTAAAACGGGTTTTGGTGTTTTTGAGTAAGCAGCTTTCTCCAAGGATTGGATTACCTTGAATTCACGCAACATATCGTGCGCTTTACTTATTTTGGCACCCATTGGAGGCCTCCTCAACACAAAATCTTGATCATTCAATTTTAACAAATAAGTCAAATTAGAAAATCCGCCTTTGAATTGCTCCAAAGATATTTCATCTGCATTTTCAAATCCATTTTCTTTCAAAAATATACTTAATCGACTAATTTCTTTGCTGCCTAAACTCATTTTTGCTGATAGGATTTTAAAATATGCCTCGCTAAAACAGTTTTGTGAACTTCATCAGGTCCATCGTAAATTCTAGCTCCACGCTCATGACGATACCAAAAGGACAATAAAGTATCGTCCGTAATGCCTAAAGCGCCGTGTACCTGAATAGCACGGTCAATTACTTTCATTAACACATCCGACACAAAAAATTTGATGGTTGATATGTCCACTTTAGCCGCTTTAGCACCCAATTTTTCAATTTGATTGGCTGTATCCATCACCATTAATCGAGCGGCCTTGATTTCCGCATAACTTTCTGCAATCCAATGTTGAATGGTTTGCTGACTTGCTAAGGATTTATGTTCATCTAACTCTCTTGTTAAAGCTCTTTCACACATCATTTGCAAGGCTCTTTCACAAATACCAATCCAACGCATGCAATGATGGATTCTTCCAGGTCCTAATCGTTCTTGCGCTAAAGCAAAACCTTGACCTACTTCTCCAATTAAATAAGATTTAGGAACCCGACAATTAACAAACTCAACCTCACCATGCGATAAATAATCCTCCCCAATATCACCCATGATAGGAATATTACGGATTAAACGATAACCGGGAGAATCCAGTGGAACCAAAATCATGCTCGCTTTTTGGTATTTATTTTCAGCTTCAGGATTCGTTACGGCCATGACTATCGTGAAACTTGCACCATCGGCTGAGGAGGTAAACCATTTGTGTCCATTAATGACCCATTCATCTCCATCCATCACAGCTGTGGTGGAAAGATGCACAGGATTGCTTCCAGCATGCTCTGGTTCTGTCATGGCAAAACAACTCCGAATTTCACCAGCTTGCAAAGGTTTTAGGTACTTATTTTGAATTTCCTTGGAAGCAAACTTGTGCAATAACTCCATGTTTCCAATGTCTGGTGCTTGGCAATTAAACACATAATGACCAATTGGACTATGACCTAAAGCTTCCGAAATTTGAGCAAAATCAAGTAAATTTAATCCCAATCCACCTTCTTCTTTAGATAGATGTGGAGCAAATAGTCCTTTTTCTTTGGCCAAATTTCTTAACTCATTTAAACGAGGCAAATGAGCTTTGAATGAACCATAAATAGCGCCTTGTTCAATGGGATAAATATATTCTTGTATAAATGCTTTATACTGTTCAACTAAATCTTTCATCATGTTTCGTTAAATGGTTAAACCTCCATCTGCGGTAATCACAGAACCCGTTGTATATTTCGCTAAAGGAGAAGCCAAATACAAAGCAGCTGAGGCAATTTCCTCTGGACTTCCCATACGTTTAATAGCTAAACCTTTGAGAACGCTTTTCAAGATTTGATCATTACTCCAAAGGGCTTCAGAAAATTTGGTTTTGATCAAACCAGGACAAATGGCGTTCACTCGGATCTGATCAACACCCCATTCTTTGGCACATGCCTTCGTCATGGATATCAAGGCGGCTTTACTCACACTATAAATCCCTAAACCTGCCTCGGGAGAAATTCCGCCTACTGAACTAATATTAATGATTGAGGGATTGGAAGATAATTTCAAATAAGGATAACATAAGTTCATCAAGTGAAAGGGTGCTTTCACATTGACTTGCATGATTTTATCAAATGCATCTAAACTCGTTTCTTGAATCGGACCAAAAATAGGATTGGTCGCGGCATTATTGACTAAAATGTCTATTTGACCATATTTTTCAATGGTTTTTTGTACCAAAACTTCTAATTGGTCCATTTTAGCCACATGGCAAGCAATACCAAAAACATCTAAACCTTGAGAACGCATGTTTTCAGAAATTTGATCCAAAACAGCCTGATCACGACTAGAAATAACAACTTTAGCTCCTGCCTCCGCAAAAAATTGAGCGATACTTAATCCGATGCCTTTACTTGCACCGGTAATGAGAGCGACTTGCCCATTTAAAGAATTTGAATTCATTTAGGTAATTTTTAAACAATTTAAAGATTAAATATGGTAATATTGCCGATCAAACATTAAAATTTAGGCGAATGAAACAAGTAGTTTTTAATCAATACGGAAAACCAGAAGATGTTCTTCAATTAGAACAAGCAGAAAGACCTATTCCGCTTCCAGGTGAGGCGCTAATTCACATAAAAGCTCGAAACATCAATCCATCTGATTTGATGTTTATTCAAGGTTTATATGGCATTCAGGCTCAATTGCCAAGTTCAGCGGGATTTGAGGCCATGGGAGAAATTGAGGATGTAGAAGAAGGCGCAATGTATGCTAAAGGACAACGAGTGATGTTTACCTCAGCAGGAACATGGAAAGAATACATCTGTCTACCCATTCATCAATTGATACCTGTACCAGATAGCATGAGTGATGAAATTGCTTGCCAAGCGTTTGTAAATCCAATGACTGCCATGGGCATGTTAGAAAGCAGTGGATTACATGAAGGTCAATATTTATTAATCACGGCAGCAGCCTCCTCATGGGGCAAAATGATCATTCAGATTGCCGCCAAAAAAGGGATTCATGTCATAGGAACTATCCGAAACGAAGATCAAAAAGCAGCTTTGTTGAATCTAGGAGCCAAATTAATTGTCAATGTGGAAAAAGAAAATCTATTTCAATCCATCAAAAGCTTAGGAATAAAAGGAGTGGATTCCATTTTTGATGCGGTAGGAGGAAAGCAAGGAGCGGAAGCATTGAATTGTCTAAATAAAGAAGCCACTATGTGGGTATTTGGACTGTTAAGTCTTGAACCTATTCCTTTGAATTCGGGAATTCTAATTTTTAAAGATTTACAAATCAAAGGTTGGTGGCTAAGTACTTGGTGGGAAAATTTGTCGAAAGAAAAAAGAATGAAGGCCATTCAAGAACTTTTTCAATTGTTGGGCACTGATCAAATTCGAATGGATATTGAAGCAACATTTCCATTGGATCAATTCAAAGAGGCACTAGAAGCCTATCAAAGAAAGGGGAGAACTGGGAAAATAGTCATTTGTTAAATTTAGAATCAACAAAAATTCGTATGATCAATCGTAGAAATTTTACTCAAAAATCCCTTTTAAGTATTGGAGCTGCATTTTTTCTACCTAATATTTTTGCGCGTCTTAGTTTAGATGAAACGGAACTTTGCCGAGGAAAATATTTCACCGAAGAACAAGGAAAAAAGTTTTTGCAGGAACATACCCCAAAAAATCTAGCAGAATGGAAATCCAGAAGAAAAATCATAAAAGCGCAAATTTTAGCTGGTTTAGAATTGGAAACATTGCCAAAGCCTGTTAATTCCACGCCAGTGATTCATTCACTCAAAAAAATGAATGGCTATACGGTTGAAAATGTTTATTTCGAAAGTTTACCCGGTTTTTATGTTAGCGGCAACCTATATAAACCCACCAAAAAAGAAAGTCAGTATGCCGGAATCTTATGTCCACACGGACACGATTCTGCCAAAGAGGGCAGAAAAAGAGAGCAATCCCAAAAACGTTGTGCCAATTTAGCCCGTATGGGAGCCATCGTTTTTACATGGGATATGGTTGGCTATGGCGATTCTAAACAATGTACCCATGATTTGAAAAAATCCTTAAAATTGCAGGTAATCAATGGGATCAGATCCATTGATTTTCTCCTAAATCAAAATAATGTAGATAAAAATAGAATTGGAATAACAGGGGAGTCGGGTGGGGGTACGCAATGTTTTTTATTAACTGCTATTGATGAACGTATAAAGGTTTCAGCACCTGTAGTGATGATTTCATCTTATTTTTTTGGTGGATGCAACTGCGAAAGTGGCATGCCGATCCATAAAAAAGGT
>JBILRJ010000230.1:0-5100 GCA_044372695.1 Spirosomataceae bacterium | reverse complement strand
CTAGCATTTATTGTTTGGGCTCATCACATGTTTGTAACAGGTATGAATCCATTTTTAGGATCTGTATTCATGTTCCTAACCTTGATCATTGCGGTGCCTTCAGCAGTAAAAGCATTTAACTACATCACCACATTGTGGAGAGGTAACATCATATTCACGCCTGCTATGTTGTTCTCCATTGGATTGGTATCCTTGTTTATATCAGGTGGGGTTACAGGAATTATTTTAGGTAATTCCGCATTGGATATCAACTTACATGATACGTATTTCGTAGTAGCTCACTTTCACTTAGTAATGGGTGCAGCATCCTTCTTTGGTTTAATGGCAGGAGTTTACCATTGGTACCCAAAAATGTTTGGAAGAATGATGAACAAAACTGCAGGTTATGTCCATTTTTGGTTCACATTCGTTGGAGTTTATGCGGTATTTTTCCCTATGCATTACACAGGTATCGCAGGTTTCCCAAGAAGATACTATTCATTTACGGCATTAGGAAATGATTCAGCGGCAGCATTTACCGACTTGAACGCATTTATCTCAATAGCTGCAATTATTACATTTACAGCACAAGCCATTTTCTTTGTTAACTTCTTTTATTCGATGTTCAAAGGCAAAAAAGCCCCAGAAAATCCATGGAATTCAACTACTTTGGAATGGACTACACCTATAGAACCAGGACACGGTAACTGGCCAGGAGAGATTCCAGCGGTGTATCGTTGGCCATACGATTACAGCAAGCCAGGCTCGGAAAAAGATTTTATTCCTCAACATATTCCATTCTCAGCAACACCTGAGTCGAACTTACCTGAGGAAAATGAAGAAATTGCCAAAGAAAAAGCAATTGAAGATTTATTAGCAGCTCAAAACGAAAGCTATAATCGTTAATCAAATTAACATCAAGGATGCATCGAAATGATCTCATTTGGATGCATCCTTTTTTTACCGCCAAAATGAAATTTAAAACATTCGGTTTAATTTCGCTGACATTAGTTTATCTATTGATCTTGGCTGGCGGCATCGTAAGAAGCACAGGCTCAGGAATGGGTTGTCCAGATTGGCCTAAATGTTTTGGAAGATTTATCCCTCCTACGGAAGTTTCTCAGCTACCACTCAACTACACCGAGATCTATCAAGAAAAATTGCATGGAGAGGTTATATTCAACCCAACCAAAACATGGATTGAATACTTAAATAGACTTTTGGGGGCATTAACTGGTTTGAGCGTATTAATTACCACGATATTTGCTTGGAAAGAAAATAAAAAAACATTCTTGTTTTCGTTACTTGCTTTAGTCTTTGTTTTAGCAAATGCCGTCTTAGGAAAATATGTAGTAGATTCATTTTTATTACCTGGCGTCGTTACCGCACACATGATCTTAACCATTGCGGTAATCTATTTCCTTCTAAAAGCATTACTACACAACAAAGAAAAGATAAAGATTTCCAAAGAGATGAAAAATTGGGTCATCATCAACCTAGCCTTCATCGCTATTCAGATTATTTTAGGAACACAAGTAAGAGAAAACATGGATCATGTCATTCAAAAATTTGGTGAATCCCAAAAGGACCTTTGGATAGACAATCTATCTAACGCCTACATCATTCACAGAAGCTTTACCTGGGTCATCATCATCAGCAGTATTTATCTTTACAGAAAATTAAACATAAACCATACAGAAATTGTTACCTATAAAAACCAATTGATTACGTTTTTAGGAATTTCAGTAATTAGTGGAGTAATCATGGCGTATCTGGCTATGCCCATGGGTAGCCAACCGATTCATTTAACACTATCATTATTAATACTGGGTCTACACTTGAAGGCTCTTATCAAATTTCAAAATGATTAATATTAAGCCCTATACAGATCTATTGAAGACTCGTTTGTCGATGACGGTAGCTTTTTCGGGCACGTTTGGGTACTTACTTGGACAAAAAGAAGTATCGATTCCAAACATCATCTTGATCTCCATAGCTGGTTTTTTATTAACAGGTGCCGCCAATATTGTCAATCAATTAAAAGAAATTGAATATGACAAATTGATGAAAAGAACGGCCAAACGACCTTTACCAACCAAAAGCATTCGAGTGAAAAATGCCATCACATTCGGTGCTATTCTAGCAATCGTGGCAATCACTATGTTAGCTTATTTTAATTGGAAAACAGCCGCTGTAGGAGCATTATCCTACATATTGTACGGATTTGTTTACACCCCATTAAAAAGAGTAGGACCCATTTCCGTTTTTGTGGGGGCTTTTCCAGGAGCCTTTCCTCCCATGATAGGTTGGCTAGCAGCAACCAACAGTTTTGGTTGGGAACCCGGAATCTTATTTGCGATTCAGTTTTTTTGGCAATTCCCGCACTTCTGGGCTATTGCTTGGGTAACTGATGAAGATTATAAAAAAGCAGGATTTAAAATGTTACCTAATGATGGGAAAAAGAATTTAAAAACAGCATTTACCATCATGATCTATACGGTATTTTTGGTACCACTGGCATTTGTACCTTACATGTTGCAAATGACAGGCATCAATTCGGCCATCATAGCGGTAACAACAAGTGCCTTGTTCTTATCACAAACGTTTTATTTAATGATGAAACCAACAGATAAATCCGCGAAATGGATGATGTTTGGCTCGTTTTTATATTTACCCATCCTACAGATTGCTTACTTATTTGATAAAATTTAATCAACATGAACAAAGAAATTCATCCAATGGGTCCAGCTCCTACCCGATCCGTCAACCCAAAAGTTTTTACCATGTGGTTGTTCATAGTATCCATCCTTATGTTATTTGCCGCATTTACCAGTGCCTATTTGGTACGCAAGGCAGAAGGCAACTGGGTAGAGTTTAAATTACCTAATTTGTTTTGGATCAGCACAGGAATTTTAATGTTAAGTAGCATATCCATGCAATTTGCACTTTATGCTGCAAAAAAAGACCAATTTAATGCGCTAAGAACAAGTATTTCTATTACTTTTGTGCTCGGGTTAATTTTTTTAATTCTGCAATATTACGGTTGGGTTCAATTAGTGGAAATGAACGTATATTTTGTAGGTAATCCGTCAGGTTCTTTTGTATATGTATTATCTGGTCTGCATGGACTACATTTAATCTCCGGATTAGTGGTGTTATTAGTTGCTCTTGTAGCAGCATTTAAATTGAAGATCAATGCAAAGGCATTGACTCAAATTAAAATTTGCAGTACCTATTGGCATTTTTTAGATGCTTTGTGGATATATTTATTTTTATTTTTAGTGTTTAACAATTAAGCTTTAACCTCATGTCAGTTGCACACGCGGCCCCTTCTGTACCAGAAAATTTATCTTGGATTGGTGGTTCTGAACCTCTAAAATCAAGCTATGGAAAACTAATGATGTGGTTTTTCCTCCTTTCTGACACATTCACATTCTCTGCCTTATTGATCACTTACGGTATGATCCGTTTTAGTCAGCCAGCATGGGAAGGTACACCAGAAACATTTTACTTCTCAACAACGCATTGGCCGATACCTGAGAAAGTATTTGAAGCCGTTCCATTTTTACACGGAATGTCATTGCCTTTGGTTTTTGTAGGTATCATGACTTTCATTTTGATTGCCTCTTCCGTTACCATGGTTTTAGCTGTAGAAGCTGGACACCGCGGAGACAAGAAAGATGTAGAAAAATGGATGCTTTGGACCATCATTGGAGGTTTTACGTTTTTAGGCTCTCAAGCTTGGGAGTGGACACACTTTATCCATGGTCCTGAAGATTTATCATTGGCAGCTAAGCAATTAGTTGATGGTGTACTTGTACCCATAGAAGGCGCCAATTTAGTACGTAATCCTTACGGACCTCCAGCATTTGCTGATCTATTCTTCTTTATCACAGGTTTCCACGGAACACACGTTTTCTCCGGAGTAATTTTAAATGTACTCATTTTCTTCAATGCCGCCACTGGCGTATATCAAAGAAGAGGTCATTATGAAATGGTCGAAAAAGTAGGTTTATACTGGCACTTTGTCGATTTAGTTTGGGTATTTGTATTTACCTTCTTTTATCTTGTTTAATTTTTAACTGATTATATTATGGCTTCGCACGTAACATCAAACGATAGCTCTGAAAAAGAAATTCCCGCACCCCAAACGGCTGCTATTTGGAAAACATTTTGGATATTATTAATACTTACCGCAATCGAATTCGTGATTGCTTTCACAATGCCTGCTAACACACTACGTGTTGCCATTTTTTGTGGAATGACAATTGTTAAAGCATTTTACATCGTTGGAGAATTCATGCACTTAAAACATGAAGTGAAAACACTCATTTGGATGGTTTTAATTCCAGTCGTTTTCGTTGTTTGGCTTTTAGTGGCATTAATCTACGAAGGCGGACACTTATATTAATTTCTATCAAAATACTACAATGAAGAAAGCAGGCATTTTATTACTCGTACTAATAGTGCCTGTTTTTATTTATCTGGGCCTCAATACCTTTGGGGAAAACCATTTCATCCTTCCTAGATTTATCCCGGCATTGGATTCAACCAACGGCGAAATACTGATGCGTGAAAGACCCAATCCAAGGTGGAATGAATCTAAAATGGATACCGTTTTTCAAACCATTCCAACATTCAGTTTGATCAATGAAAATGGGCAAATCTATTCATCAAACAGTTTGAAAAACAAAATTTATGTGGCCAACTTCTTCTTTACAAGATGTACGACCATTTGCCCAAAATTGAATTCTCAAGTAAACCGGGTCGCAGATGCCTTTATAAAATCAACAGATGTCCAATTTATTTCCATTTCCGTTGATCCGAAATTTGATCGTCCAGAAATACTTAAATCATACTCCTCAAAATTTGATCCATCCAATAAAAATTGGCATTTCTTGACTGGAGAAAAAAGCTACATTTATCCCCTCATTTTAAAAGGATTTCATGTTCCATTGGCAGATGCCTCAGAATATGATCAAGCAATTAAAAACCCAGACGAAACATTTATCCATTCTGAGCGTTTAGTATTGGTAGATAAGGAGGGAATCATCAGAGGATTTTACGACGGAACAGACCGAAAAGAAGTAGATCGACTAATGATGGAAATAAAAGTATTGC
>JBILRJ010000229.1:0-5146 GCA_044372695.1 Spirosomataceae bacterium | reverse complement strand
TGATAAAATTCAAATGGATGGGCTTGTTTGGCGGTTGTGCTAAGATGTTTTGCCCTAGCCCCCAAATTCGCATCTTGGGTCACAATAGCTCCGCCCCCTCCGCAAGTAATCGTTTTATTTCCATTGAAAGAAAAAGTTCCCATTTGTCCAAAAGAGCCTGTCATTTTTCCATGGTACTCCGAACCAATCGATTCGGCGGCATCTTCTACGATGGGAATATGCCATTCCTGACAAATTTCAATCAACTCATTTAAATGAACAGGAAAACCAAAAGTGTGCATGGGTAAACAAGCGGAAATTTTTTTTCCCGTTTTTTTATTTACACAATGGTCAACTTTTTTTTCTGCATGTAGTTCTAAAAATTCTTTGACGGATTTGGGTGATAAACCCATGGTGTCCAAATCGACATCCAAGAAGATCGGTTCTGCACCATTGTAAGCAATGGCATTGGCTGTGGCCACAAAAGTCAGCGCTTGAGTTATGACCTCGTCGCCGGGTTGTACACCCACCAAACGCAAAGCCATTTGTAGGGCTGCTGTACCGTTTACCACCGCAACCGCCTTGGCAGATTGAGTGTAGTCTTGCAATTGATGCTCAAATTGGTCTACGAAAGCTCCAACAGAAGAGACAAAGGTGGAATCGATGGTTTCTAGGACATATTTTTTTTCATTACCCAAAAAAACGGGCGCATGCAATGGAATAAAATCCAACTTAGAGAATTGATCTTGGATGAATTTTATCTCCTTATTAAACATTGTAAATATCCGTTTTATACTGTTTCAGATTTTCTGCCTTACTGAACCAATCAATCGTTTCTTTTAAAGATTCGTCAAAGGAATACCGTTGATTCCAAGATGTATGCGCCTTCAGTTTTTCGTTCGATCCGAAAAGTCTTTCTACCTCACTTTTTTCTGGCCTTAACCGTATGTCATCGCTGATAATTTTAGCATTGGGATTGATTAATTCAATCAATTTCAAGGCTAAATCACCAACCGTAATTTCCGATTGTGTTGCAATATTCACCTCATGCCCTATCAAGCTATCGGATTTAGCGATTTCCACAAAACCATTGACGGTATCTTTGACAAAAACCAAATCTCTGGTGGGATGCAAAGCTCCCAATTTTATTTCTGTTTTACCTGCTAACAATTGAGTAATGATGGTGGGGATAACTGCCCTGGCAGATTGTCTTGGGCCAAAAGTATTGAATGGACGAACGATGGTCAGAGGTAAGTTGAAAGAACGGAAAAAAGAATCAGCGATGTGATCCGCCCCGATTTTGGTAGCCGAATAGGGCGACTGACCTTGTTTGGGATGTTTTTCATCAATGGGAACATACATGGCCGTTCCATAAACTTCTGAAGTTGATGTCACCAACACTTTTTCGACACCCAATTCCTTGGCCGCTTGAATGATGTTCAGAGTACCTTTGATATTGGTATCCACATAGGAGTCTGGAGAATGATAACTGTAAGGAATAGCGATCAAAGCAGCCAAATGAAAAACAATGTCGCATCCCTTCATAGATTCTTTTACCCCGTACGGATCACGAATATCTCCAGCAAAAACTTCTATTTGAGCTAATTTTTCTTTAGGAAATGAATCCAACCAGCCCCATGAGTTAAAAGAATTATAATAAACAAATGCTTTAACTTGGGCACCTTCATCTAATAAACGTTCGACTAAATGACTCCCAATAAAACCATCTGCACCAGTCACCAAAACTTTTTTATCCTTGATGATCATATAGAAAGGATTGAAAAAAATAAATGAAATTAAAGATTAAAGTTACAATTTAGCAATCAAAATTTACCATCTAAGCACTGATTTCTACTTTCTAAAACAAATTCAAATGTGTAAATTGCTGATTCATTTCTAAAAAATCCTTTCAAATACCCTTTCTGATGTCCGAAAAGTCGCTAACTGATTATCAATTTTGGAAAAACTATTGGCTAAGTAAGGAAAATTTGATTTTCAAAATACCCGCTAATTATCCTTTTACCAAAGAACTCAAACAGATCATTCAGGAGAATTCGAGTCAAAACTTGATTGAGATTGGTGGATTTCCAGGATATTATTCTGTTTGGGCAAAAAAAGAACTGAATGTTCACCCAACTTTGTTGGATTTTGTGGTTTTACCTGAATTGGTTGAAAAATTGAAAGAAGCGAATAATTGTACGGGAAATGTGGCTATCGTAGAAAAAGACCTTTTTTCGGGGGAAAACGATTTGAATAATTCATTTGATTTAGCGATTTCGAATGGGTTAATTGAGCATTTTGAAGATACCAAAGACATCATTGCCCGGCACATCAATTTTTTAAAACCGGAAGGAATTCTATTCATTAGTTTACCCAATTTCAAAGGCTTAAATGGATGGTTTCAAAAAACTTTTGATCCAGAAAATTACCAAAAGCATTACATTCCTTGCATGGATATTTCTTTTTTACAAAAAATATGTAATGAATTGAATTTGGATAACATAGAAATCAAATATACCGGCGGTTTTATGATTTGGCTTGAAAATGAAAGCACACAGCCCATTTGGGTCAAATTATTCAAAAAAGCTTGTTGGCTACCCTTTAAACTATTTTTCAAGTTAGTCCCGATTGAAACGAAATTCTTTTCGCCTTATATTTTAATTACTGCACAAAAAAAATGAGCCAACGAAGTCTCAAGATCGTTTTACTTTCCTACCACAACCAAAATGGTGGCGCTGGAATAGCATGCGGACGACTTTATTTAGCGCTAAAAAAAGCAGGCCATCAGGTGCATTATTTGGTCCAAGAAAAGACTGGAGAAGATGATTCCATTGCCTTAAGCCATTCAGCATGGACTAAATTCTTGGCATTTTTGAGGTTCGTCGGCGAAAGAATTTATTTTCGTTTTTTTGAAAAAAATAAGTCCATTCGATTCCTGTTTAATCCAGGTGTGTTTGGTTCAGATATTTCCCAACATCCCCTCATTCAACAAGCTGATATCATCCATTTGCACTGGGTAAATTTTGGATTTTTGTCGATTCAAAACATTCGACAATTAAGTGAACTCGGGAAACCTGTTTTTTGGACTTTGCACGACATGTGGGCATTTACAGGTGGTTGTCACCACAGTGGAGAATGCGACCGCTACAAAGAATTTTGTGGACAATGTAAATTCTTGAAACAAGCTAGCTTTCATGATTTATCTCATCGACTGTGGAGAGAAAAGGTTTTTGCATTTGAATCAGATAATTTACGATTCATCACTTGTAGCGAATGGTTGGCCAAAAAAGCAAAAGAAAGTAGTCTATTGATGCAACATGAAATTCATGCCATCCCTAATGCGATTGATCTATCTATGTTTAACCGCATGGATAAAAGTACGGCCAAAGAAAATTTGGGATTAAACCTTGAAAAAAGGTATTTGCTTTTTGTGGCCATGCGCGTTTCGGCGGCCAACAAGGGATTTGATTACCTTCAACAAGCATTGGAAATTTGGAAAAAAAATCACCCCATTGAGGCTAAAATTACCGAAGTTTTGATCATCGGAGAGATTACACAGCCGGAATTAATCACAAGCATCCCTTTGCCTTATCGGGAATTGGGCAAAATTACGGATATTACCAAAATGGTCCATATCTACAATGCCGCTGAAGTATTTATCACCCCATCTCTCGAAGAAAATTTACCCAATACCCTCATGGAAGCATTGTCTTGTGGGACAAGTTGCGTGGGTTTTGAGGTAGGAGGTATTCCTGAAATGATAGACCACATGGAGAATGGATACCTAGCCAAATTCAAGGATGCAGTAGATATGGCCAATGGAATTCAAATTTGTCTTGAAAATACACTTGAATTTGGACAAAAAGCCAGAAAGAAAGCCGAAGATCAGTATGGGGAAAAACAGATTGCTGAAAGACATGTTCAATGGTATTTAAAAAGCTTGAAACATGACTAAAATACTCAGCATCATCACAATCACCTATCAAGCTGAAAAATACATCCAAAGGACTTTGGATAGTATTTATGAGCAAAAAGCCCTCGAAGCTATTGAATACATCATTGTCGATGGAGCATCTAAAGATGCTACATTAAGCATCATTGAGCAACACCCTATCCAAGTGGACCTTCTAATTTCAGAAAAAGATGCTGGAATTTACGATGCAATGAACAAAGGTATCTTGGCATCAACAGGCAAATACCTGCTTTTTATGAATGCGGGAGACACATTCGCTGATGAAAAAACCTTAAATAATATACAAACAGATCTAGCGTTTCAACCAGATGTCTTGTATGGAGATGCCATTTTTGTGAATGAAATGGGCCAGCAATTGGGCTTAAGATCCCAATTCACCCCGCATCATTTACCCCAACAATTAAAATGGCAAGATTTTAAATACGGTATGTTGGTCTGCCACCAAGCGTTCATCGTTAAAAAAGAAATCGCCCCGATGTATTCCATGGAATATCGATTAAGTTCCGACATCGATTGGGAAATCAGCTGTTTAAAAAGAAGTAAAATCATTGCGAAATCCAATTACCCCATTTGTCAATATTTAACAGGTGGAGCGTCCATTCAAAATTTAAAAAAATCTTGGATGGAGCGTTTTGAGGTTTTAAGCAAACATTTTGGAACGATTCCAAGCATTTATTTCCATTTGATAATTCTAATTCGTGGGATTATCTTTGGCATCCAAAAAAAAGGCAAATACTGGTAACACTAACCCAAACACCATGAAAACAAATTCTCTTTTCCTCGTTTACACACTTTTATTGATCACAAATCTACTCTATGGACAAAAATTCAAATTAGAAACAGGTTTGGGCGCAAGTCAAATTAGATGGTATGAAAACCAAATTACGGCCAATTTTCAGGCTAGACTTTCGTTTCAAAAACCAAGTTCTTCCAAATTGTTTTTTATTCAACTCAACACCATGGGAAATCTCAGTCGTTCCCTTGTAGACAAAGCTTCTTACACTTTCATCGTTCCAGACAATTACACCAATAGCTTAGATGGCGACTTATCCGCTACTTATCGAGGAGGAATAGCAGAATTAGGAATGCAGTTTAATCGAAAATCGAACAAAACAAAACCCCATATTTTCCCAGTTGTAAGTTTATATAGTCTTTCTTTGGCACGAAAAATCTCCACCAATAAAACCGAATATG
>JBILRJ010000228.1:0-5155 GCA_044372695.1 Spirosomataceae bacterium | reverse complement strand
GACTTTCAGCTGCTAAAGCTTGACCATTTAAACTGCGTTCAAAACAATCATTGACGCGTTTTATTTGGTCTTCCACACTTCCTGATCGTGCTCTGAATTTTGGGTAGGTAGATTGGACGGCAAAATAGTTATTACCCCACGGTTGAGTTCCTGCGTTTAAATGGCAATTTTGACAATTCATCCCATTGGAAATAGATTTTACAGAACCTTTTGGTCCTAAATAGTCTGAAGTGTGTGCAATTAATTCACGTCCGTATAACACTGATTTTTTTTCCTCAGGAGATAAATACATCATGCGCCAATCTGAAGGCGCTGTCCATAACTGAGTGAAATTGCTATCAGGTTCTTTATAAACGGAGGTCGAATCTGGACCTTTCTTTTCAGAAGGTATCAATTGATAGCTTAGATAAACTAGCAAACCTAACAAGGCAATTAACGTGCTGTTTAGAAAAATAAATAAGACACGAGGCTGTTGTGAATTCATGGAATAGTGAAATTAATTTCCGAATATATAGTATTTGTTAGATTTCACTTGTGACAAAAGTCACAAACTCCAGACTAATTACATTTTTTCTGTTGGTGTATTAACAATTGCATCAAATTCCGCTTGGGAAATGTGCACAGGGGAATAATTGCCTCCTGCATTTTTAATGTTTTTGTAAAAAGAACGCAAATGGTTTCGACTTCCTTTATTCAAAAAATCGTACACCAATTTAATGTCTTGATTATTACTTACAATCAAAGATGCATTCAAATCATGTATATCAAGTTCTTCAATTTTTGCTCCAACCTGATAAGCAGCCAATAAACTTGTTTTGCCTTGATTAACAAGCTCGTTATACAGTGTTTGTAAGTTAGGATCCGCGAAAGTACCTATCGGATTTTTGTCCATCGGATCTATCAAATTGTATTTGTTGATTAAAAGTAGCATCGCTTCCATGTGACTTAACTCGCTATTAGGGATATTTTGGAAAATATTCACGCCATATTTGTCAAACATCGTTTTGTATACATCATAAGCTAGTTTTTCTTCTTCCCTAATAAATAAGATTCTTTGTTTTTCGTCTTCTTCTAAAGATTCTTTAGGTAAATTATCCACCGCCGTTTTTATTGTAGCTAAGCTGTTGGATAAATTAGCTTGGTCATTTTCTAATAAGTCGCCTTTTTTACAACTTCCAAGAAATAGAATGGCTGCAAAAATCAATAGTGTATTTTTCATCTCTTTAGGTGTTTATGTTTTACCAAAGATAAAAGGACTAAATGCATGAAACCGTGACAATGCTCACGATGGGATTTCTTGGATGGATTTCTAATGAACGATACTCGCAATAGCTCAAACGGAAAATTCTACCAATATTTTCCTGCCGAATTGATCTTCTTGATTTTAGGCCCCATCAAAAAATGGATGTCTTTGTAATTGGTGGTAAAAATGTTGGTAAAACCCACAAATCTATCTGAGCTATAGTCGATATAAACACTGGTGGGAGCTTCATTATCTGCTAAAACCTGATCAACTGAGATATGCCAATTGGGGAGTGGGGTGGCTTTGTTTTTTTTGAAATACAGTTCCGTCCAAGTAATACCGCCTGTTTTAATCCCTTGCGATTTTATCCCTTTTTCAAACCGAATGGAACCACAATAAGTTGTTTCTTTGCTTGATTTTTTGGTGATATACAAGCCATACCAGTCGCCAATAGCATCTGAATTGTCTAATTTGAGTTCAATGATATAAGTGCCAATGGTCCAATCGTAATTCAAACGGATTCCAATGAAATCGCCTTCATAGCCTGCACTTTGTCCAAATCCACCGGGAGCTATTTTATAATTTTGGATATCTCTAGTACCCCAACGGGAAAAAATGATGCCCTTTTTGGCCGGACCGCCATTGGGATTGTAAACATAATTTTGAATGCCGTAATAAAAGCCAATGTCGTCATTCATTTGGCCTTGATAAAATTGATAATACAAACCATCTTCAGAGATGGAGCCGTCTTGATTGGTAGGATTTCTATGAATGGTGAATTCATGCAGAATTTTGGTGAAGGTTTTTTTGGGAAATGTCCAATAGGCATAGTTTAATCCTCCTATTTCTCCATTAATCGGTTTGGAGGTATTGATGGATTCATCTGCCTTTGCGCTTATTTCTGCTGATTTATCTGATTCTACGTTGGAGGAAGTAATGGATGAAACGCGGTAATAATAGGTTTTATTGGGGATAATCAATTTGTCGGTAAAGGAGCATTTCCCCTTTGTTTCCAACAGTAATTTAGTCGGATAGGGGATGGTATCTCGGTAAATTTTATACTGCTTGATTTCACTACTTTTCAATGAATCCCATTGGATTTTTAAATTATATTCTCCTTTTGAAATAGTCACATTCTGGGGTACTAAACTTAGGGGAATGTTCAATTCTTCTGATTCTTTCTTGCAGGACAAGAACAAGGTAAGGGCTAAAAAAATAAGGAAATATTTGCAAGAAACTTGTACAATCATGTGGTCATTAAGTTCATGGTCAACCAAGGTAGCTAATTCGTTTTTTTTAATCAAATGATTCTATGAGTTATTAATGCGAATAAAGAGTTGAAAATATTGGGTTCATTCGTTATAAAAATTTATTTATGGCCAACGCTTAATCCGACGAAAGATTTGAACGCAGCCTGATAAATTATGAATTATGGATTATGAGGTATGAATTTTAAACGTACATACATCTCATCTCATACTTCGTAATTCATACTTCATAATTCATTTAAGTTTTTTTGTTTCTTTTTTTTCAAAAAAAGAAATGCCTTAGAAGATGAATTAGCCAATAAATTGCATTTTATTCTAGGATTTTGCTTACCTCAACCTATTGGCACTGAATTTAAGTAATTGTTTCAACCTTTGATTTGCAATAGTAAATCAAAAGCATTTCATTTTCGTTTAATACACAATTCAAGACCTTTTTCTTTGAATTTTAGGCAAAAAAAGGATTTATTTACAAAAAAATAGAATTTTTGAAAACAAACTCTTTTGATGCCATTGTAATTGGTTCTGGAATTTCTGGTGGCTGGGCTGCCAAAGAACTGTGTGAAGCGGGTTTAAAAACCTTGGTGCTGGAACGTGGCCGAGATGTGAAACATTTACAAGATTATCCAACCGCCATGTTGGATCCTTGGGACTTTCCTCACGGAAGTAAATTGCCCAAAAACAAAAAAGAGCCCATTGTGAGTAAATGTTATGCCTATGACGCTGGGACAGAACATTTTTTTGTCAAAGATAAGGAACATCCTTATGTGCAAGAAAAGCCCTTTGATTGGATAAGAGGGTACCAAGTGGGTGGAAAATCTTTAATCTGGGCTAGACAAACCCAGCGTTGGAGCGAATATGAATTCAATGCCCCCAAAAGAGACGGTTATGCTGTCGAATGGCCCATTACTTATCAAGAATTGGCTCCTTTTTATACCAAGGTTGAAAAATTTGTTGGCATTAGTGGAAATCAGGATGGCATCGCTAGTTTGCCCGATGGCCATTTTTTAACTCCCTGGGAACTGAATTGCGTGGAAAAACACGTTCAAAGTCGTGTTAAGGAGTTTTACCAAGGAAATCGACATGTCATTATTGGTCGATGTGCACATTTAACATCTCCTGAGCCTCAGCATCTTGAACAGGGTAGGGGAAAATGTCAAGCCAGACATTTATGTTATAGAGGTTGTCCCTATGGTGGGTATTTTAGTTCCAATTCATCCACATTGCCTTGGGCTGCCAAAACAGGTAATTTAACTTTGAGGCCATTTTCTACCGTAGAATCCATCATTTACGATGATAAAAAACAAAAAGCCGTTGGGGTGCGGGTCATAGATACTCAAACCCTTGAAGTGCATGAATATTTCGCCAAAGTCATCTTTGTGAATGGCGCTACCTTAAATACCAATTTGATTTTAATGAACTCTAAATCGAATCGATTTCCCAATGGATTGGGAAATGATTCGGGGGTCTTAGGCCATTACATTGCTTTTCATAATTATCGAGGAAATGCCTCAGCCGATTTTGAAGGTTTTACCGATTCTTATTATCAAGGAAGAAGACCAACCTCCGCTTTTATGCCGTCCTTTAGGAATTTGCAAGAGAAAAATGCGGATTTTTTAGGAGGATATATGGTGGCTTTTTCAGCTGCAAGAGGTGGCTGGAATCGTGCACAAAATCAGCTAAGTTTTGGAGAATCCTACAAAGACGATTTGACCAAGCCAGGTCCCTGGCATATCTTCATGATGATGCAAGGCGAAACCCTGCCCATTTATGAAAATCACGTAAAATTAGATTTGACTAAAAAAGACGCTTGGGGGATTCCTCAATTAGTTACTTCGATTGGCTACACAGATAATGACTTAAAAATGGTAAAAGATTTTCATCAACAAGCCAGAGAAATACTGGAAATTTCAGGCGGTAAAAATATATCCACCTGGGATACCCAACAAAATCCGGGCCTAGACATTCATGAAATGGGAGGTGTACGAATGGGAAAAGATCCTGCAACTTCCATGTTAAATAAACACAATCAAATGCATGCTTGTAAAAACGTTTTTGTGACAGATGGTGCTTGTATGACTTCGGTAGGGAATCAAAATCCTTCCTTGACTTTCATGGCTTTAACGGCTCGTGCAGTAAAACACGCTGTTTCTGAAAGTAAAAAGGGAGTGCTTGGCTTATTGCTTTTTTTATGCTCTTTCTCTACGCTTTTTGCGCAATCTCCTGTAAAATACGAGTACGATGTCATCGTATATGGCGCCACATCTGCCGGAGTTATGGCGGGTTATTCGGTTCAAATGTCGGGCAAAAAAGCCTTGGTCATTGAACCATCCAATCACCTGGGAGGACTTACTTCGGGTGGATTAGGTTTCACCGACATCGGTAATAAGTTTGCGGTAACGGGTTTGGCAAGGGATTTTTATCGTCGAATTGGGAAAAAATACGGTGTTTTTGAAAAATGGACCTTTGAGCCCAGTGTGGCTCGCTCAGTTTTTGAGTCTTACAAACAAGAAGCTAAACTGCCGATTTGGTACCAGTCCATTTTAAAAAAAGTAGTCAAAAAAGGAACTCAAATTCAATACTTGGAAATCCAAACTAGCACCGGGATAAAAGTGGTCAAAGCCAAACAATTCATTGACTGCAGTTA
>JBILRJ010000227.1:0-5173 GCA_044372695.1 Spirosomataceae bacterium | reverse complement strand
ACCAAAGAGAAATTGAAAGTCATGAACTCAACAATTGGACGTAAACCATTAGCTGCTGCTCCCACTCCTATTCCTCCAAAACCTAATTCAGCTATAGGTGTATCAATTACACGCTCCGGACCGAACTCATCCAGCATACCTTGTGAAACTTTGTAAGCACCGTTGTACTCAGCTACTTCTTCACCCATTAAGAAAACAGATGAATCTCTTCGCATTTCTTCTTGCATGGCCTCACGCAAGGCTTCTCTAAATTGAATTTCTCTCATAATAATATAAAGGGTTTTGGAAAATCCCAACCGAGGGCAAAATTAACTAAGAATTCGCATACCACAAAACCAAAAATATTCGATAAATCACTCATTTTAATATTTTTGAGGTATTTTTGAAATTAATTACCAATTCCCACATTCATGTCTATTACAATCGCATCGATTTCAAGCTCTTTACCTCAGTTTTTGAGCCAAAATGAATACTCCCACATCGCTGTTTTAGTAGATGAGAACACGCAGAAACATTGCTTAGGGAAAATCCTTTCATTTTTGCCTGAAAAATTCACGAAAATTGTCATCAAGTCGGGTGAGGCCAACAAACATTTGGCCACCTGTGAAAAAGTGTGGCATGCAATGACCAAAGCAAACATGGATCGTCACGCATTATTGATCAATTTAGGAGGTGGGGTCATTGGAGATTTGGGCGGGTTTTGTGCCTCCACTTACAAAAGAGGAATCGATTTCATTCAAATTCCAACTACGGTTTTATCCCAAGTAGATGCCAGTGTTGGAGGTAAATTGGGAATTGATTTTCATGGATTCAAAAATCACATTGGCGTATTTCAATTACCTAAGACGGTCCTAATTGACCCTGATTTCACAAATACCTTAGATTGGCGGGAGAAACGTTCTGGCTACGCTGAAATCATTAAGCATTGTTTGATTCGGGATGAAGATCAGTGGTACAACATTTGTAAACAAGATTGGGAAAACGTCGACATTGCCGCTTTGGTGAACCATTCGGTAGAAATAAAAAAAGCGGTTGTTGAGGAGGATCCTAAAGAGGCAGGGTTACGAAAAATATTGAATTTTGGCCACACATTGGGTCATGCTGTTGAAACATTTCTTTTAGAGAAAGGCAAACGCAGAATTTTACACGGAGAGGCTGTTGCGGTTGGTATGATTACCGAAGCATTTCTTTCTTACCAAAGATCATTGATAAATTTAGCAGAATTGGAATCTATCGAAGCTTATTTGTTTGCTACCTACGGCAAAGTTCAAATAGCAGAAAGTGAAATTCCAGCCATCATCGACTTAACGCTTCAAGACAAAAAAAACAAAGGAAATGAAGTTAGATTCTCTTTATTAACCGGTATTGGCGACTGTGGTTACGATATTCCGGTCAGTAAGGCAGAAATGAAAAAGGCCTTGGAGTACTATTTATGAATTATGAGTTATGAATTTTGATGTAAGATATAAGAGGCAAAAGGTAAGAGGTATTCAAATCCCTCCTAACCTATAATTCATAATATATAACTCAATTCATAACAAATAATTCAGAACTCATAATTCATAACTCATAATTCTACTCAATCACCTGCGGAACTTTAAAATACTGATCATTGGCATCAGGTGCTAAATCAAGTGCAGTTTGACGATTCAAATTTTGAAGGGCAGTATCTTCTCTGAATTGATTGATTGAAGAAGTCATGTGAACCAAAGGTTCAACACCGGTGGTGTCAACTTGATTCAAAGCCTCCATCCACTCCAAGACTTTATTGATGGATGATTGAATATCCTCAGTTTTGCTTGGATTCAATTCCAAACGAGCCAAGTGCGCAATTTTTTCTACGTCCTGCTTACTTATTTTCATCTTCTTTCGATCTTAATTTTTTATCCTCGGGCATTTCTTTATCCAAAAAAGCATTGATTTTATCACGGTCTAAATTAGAAGTAATTTGACCAAATGAATCAATATTCAAATCAAAACCCATTAATTCTGGATGAACTTTAGGCATTTTCGATTCCGACTTTGCTGGATTTTTCTTTTTCATATCATAAAACTGGAAACTTTTCTAAGGCTAATTTCAATCGTTCAAACACCGAATCCTTGCCCCATAGTTCCATGGAAATCATTAAATCAGGTCCAGCACCTTTTCCGCTAAGTGCCACGCGCAAAATTTGCATCACTTTACCCATTTTTATTCCGGCAGCCTCAAGCGTTTGATGAATGCATTCTTTGATTTGTTCAGCGTTCCAATCATCGTTACACGTAGGTAAATTTTGCAAAATCAGTTGCAAACCTTTTTGCGATTCTGCATTCCACTTATTTGTTACCACACTGTCATCATAATGAGCAGGAAACAAATAAAATTCGTCCACTAAAGAAATTAAATCCTTTGGAAAAGTAATGCGATCAATGAATAATTTAACGAAAGCTTCCGCTTGGTTTATTTCCAAATTTGGTAAAAATTCCTTGGCCAATTGAATTACATCTGATTTTTTCAAATATTGTTCATTGAACCATTGAGCCTTCTTGACATCAAACTTCGCACCTGCTTTGTTGATTCTTTCCAAAGAGAAAGCTGAAACTAATTCTTCCAAACTAAATAATTCTTGTTCCGTGCCTGGATTCCAGCCTAAAAATGCCAAGAAATTAAGGGTCGCCTCTGGCAGATATCCTTCTTGTTTAAATCCTTTTGAAATGACACCAGTTGTTGGATCCGTCCATTCCAATGGAAAAACAGGAAATCCACCCAAATCAGCATCTCTTTTAGACAACTTCCCATTCCCTTCAGGCTTTAACAGCAAAGGTAAATGAGCAAATTGCGGTGCCTTCCAACCAAAAGCTTGGTACAATAAAATATGTAAAGGTGCCGAAGGAAGCCATTCTTCACCGCGAATAACGTGCGTAATTTCCATGATGTGATCATCAACAACATTGGCCAAATGATAAGTAGGCATGCCATCGGATTTCATCAAAACCTTGTCATCTATGCTCGAAGTATGTACATGCACCCAATCGCGAATACTGTCCTGAAAACGAATTTCTCCTTTTGCTGGGACTTTCAAACGAATGACATAAGGTGTATTTGCTTCCAATAATTCTTGAACTTGACTTTGAGACAAAGCTAAAGAATTTCGTAATTTGACACGAGTCAATGCATTATACTGAAAAGCGGAGCCTTGACTTTCGAAAGTCGTGCGAATTTCATCCAATTCCTCGGAAGTATCAAAGGCATAATAGGCCTTTTCATCTTTCAACAATTGATCAGCGTATTGTCGATATAAATTTTTTCGTTCACTTTGTCGATATGGCTCATGTGGCCCTCCAGCTCCTATGCCCTCATCGGGCATAATGCCTAACCAAGCTAAACTGTCTAAAATATATTGTTCAGCTCCCGGCACGAATCTGGCTTGATCTGTATCTTCTATTCGAAGCAAAAACTTCCCTCCCGTTTGTCGTGCTAATAGATAATTATATAATGCAGTACGTACACCACCAATGTGTAAGGGTCCGGTGGGACTTGGTGCGAAACGAACTCGAATAGGTAATGACATGAATTTGATTATTTATGGGCAATACAAGAAATTTCTACACGTACGTCTTTAGGTAGACGAGCAACTTCAACCGTTTCTCTAGCAGGAGGATTTTCAGAAAAATACGTGGCATAAACGCCATTGATAGCTCCGAAGTCATTCATGTTTTTCACAAAAATGGAACATTTAACGACGTCTTCGAAAACAAAACCTGCTTCTGATAAAACTGAACCAATATTTTTCATTACTTGATTTGTTTCTTCTTCAATGGAAGCACCGGATTCAAAAGTTGCCAATGCAATCTGCCCAGATACATAAAGTGTATTTCCAAATAAAACAGCTTGAGAATATGGTCCTATGGGTGCTGGTGCAGCATCCGATAAAATTATTTTTTTTGTCATAACTTTGAAAAGAAATGCAAGTTACCAATTTTTGTTTCTATTTCCCTTACCTCAACTGCCTTTCAGAAAATAAATGATCAAAATAATAAACGATTATATCATTAATAACAAAGGAATCTTATTTATGTTGCTTTCATCCTTATGCTTTGCCTTGATGTCGGCATTAGCAAAAGATATGAACAAGGTATTCCCTTCCATTGAATTAGTTTTATTTCGGAACATGATCGGATTACCCTTTTTAATTGCGAGTATTTTGATGCGCCCCACAATACAAAAAGGAGGTAGACTAGGTTTTTTAATTTACCGAGGTTTTCTAGGGGCCTTCACTTTGTATTGTTTATTTTATGCATTAGAAAATCTTGGATTATCCTTGACTAATACCTACGGACAAGCCTTTCCATTATTCATTGCAATATTCACGTATATATGGATTCCAAAAGAAAAGCTCAGTAGTAAGCAAGTATTATTTTTATTAATGGGATTTTATGGAATTCTCTTGATATTTCAACCAGATGCAGCCGTTGGTTGGCAAAAACATAGCATTGGCATTTTGTATGCTGTAGGGACGGCTTTGGGTTATATGGCCATCAAGGAAGCTCAAAACTATTATGATTCACGTTGGGTGATTTTTTCCTTCATGGCCGCAGGATTTACTGCCGCAAGCATTTCCTTGATATTAGGCACTCAATTTAATTTTTCACCCAATTTTTTCATTGCAAAATGGGTACAACCTCAAGGTTTAGATTGGCTCAAAGTACTCATATTAGGCTTATTAGCATTAGGAGTTCAAGGCTTTACAACTCAAGCCTTGAGACATGAAAAAACGAGTATTGTAGGTGCTGTAGGGAATAGTAGTGTGTTATTTTCAATCATCATTGAAATAAGCATTGGACACGGCTTTCCTACCTGGTTAGGATTAGTAGGAATGGGGTTAGTTTTGATTGGTAGTTATCAGGTTAGTAGTAGAGGTAATAGGTAATAGGTAATAGGTAATAGGTAATATGCGAATTAAGGGTTGAAATTATTATTAGGGTCTGTTCTAAACGTATATTTAAAAGCGAATTTGAATTTGCTATTTCCTTATTTCTTTTACAGAAATGCAATTTATTGGCTTTTTCTTTTTCTGAGGCATTTCTTTTTTTGAAAAAAAAGAAACAAAAAAACTTTTTTCTTTTGCTTAATCCAAGACGAATCCGCAAGCGGAACGATTTTCACTCCGCTCTCGGCTATTTTCTTTGACCC
>JBILRJ010000226.1:0-5174 GCA_044372695.1 Spirosomataceae bacterium | reverse complement strand
CCTATTTGTTGCGCATATTGGCAAGCCACAAAGGCTTGTTGGTAACTTGTTTCGCTGGTGAACAATTGAGCGGTTGGCAACAATTCTTGCACGGTAGCATCTGATTTCAATGTTGGATCCACATTGACATCTAAGAAATCCTTACAACCCCATGTAAAGGTGGAAAGAAGGACTAGCATGATTGCTTTTATGTTAACTATTTTTTTCATCGAGATTAATATTAGAGTATTTTCTATTAAAAGTTAGCTGAAACACTGAACAAGAAACTTTTAGTAGACGGGTTATTTCTACCCACAAAACCGATTAAATTTGTTCCTGAACCAAAAGACAATGCCTCTGGGTCATACCCTCTAAACGGAGTATTTAAAAACAAGTTGGTTCCTGTAAAGCTCACACGAACACCACTTTTGAAAACCGAATTTCCAATCAAACTTTTTGGCAATTGGTAACTAACATTCACCGTTCTTAATCTGAACCAAGAACCATCTTGAATATTTAATTTAGACCAACCATTAAATCTGGTAGAAGAAGAAGGGTTATACAACAAGTCGTCTAAATAAACCGCTCTGGTATTTGGAGCATAGGAAGTAGTACCGTCTGTGTTTTTAGTTGCAACAACGCCATTGAAAACAACTTGCTCATATCTTCTTTCGGAGAATTCCAATAATCCGCTTCGCAAAGCATTTCTTTCCCCTAAATCAATCACATCTCCACCTTGTCTCCATTCTAACAAAGCAGAAATACTTAATCCTTTGTAATTGAAAGTGTTCGTTAGGCCACCAATCCATTTAGGCAAAGCATTGCCATATTGTGTTAAGGTGGTGCTTGTTTGAGGGAAACCCGTTGCATTGATCAAAGGTTGGCCGTCTGGAGCTCTTAAATAATCGTAGCCCCACAAATCGCCCACATTGCTTCCTTCACGAACACGCAAACTTCCTACGACATTGTCGTAATATGCGATCTCTTTCAATTCTGCTGGCATTTCAATCACCTTTCCTCTGGTTTGAGCCCAGTTTAACGAAGCATCCCAAGAAAAGTTTTTGGCCTGAATGATTTTTGCTGTAGCTAATAATTCAATTCCTTGATTGCGAATTAAACCAATGTTGGTATAGTAATTGGTGTATCCCGAAGCATTGGAAACAGGTGCATTCACGATTTGATCACGACTGTCCATGGTAAAATACGTTGCATCCAACATAAAGCGGTTGTTAGCAAAACGCAATTCCGTTCCAATTTCAATCGACGTAGTACGCTCTGGCTTCAAGTTAGGATCCGCCGTGATGGTTCTACGAATAAATCCAGGTACCGTATTTCCAAAAGGAAAATTGTCCGTGATGTTGAAATAACTTCCCGTAACATATGGATCCGTTCCTTTTCCAACTTGTGCCCAAGATGCGCGCAACTTACCATAAGATAAAATCTTGCTTTTGGGTAATTGCTCAGAAAACACGTAACCCGCACTAAATGAAGGGTAAAAGAAGGAATTATTGGCTACTGGCAAAGTAGAAACGATGTCATTTCTTCCTGTAACATTCAAATACAAAATGTCTTTGTAACTCAATTTCGCGTCCGCAAAGAAACTCACAATGCGATAATGCGCTGGTGAATAAAAACGGGTTTGTTGATTTCGATATGAACTTATGTCGCTCGAAAATGGTGCTTTCCAACCTTCACCTCGATCATAATAACTATTCGGTCTTTCACTGTTGACAATGGAATTACCTAACATAACTGAACCCGACCAATTAGAGTTGAAATCTTTTTTCGCTGTTAAATAGAAATTCGAGTTCCACTCTTGGTAGTTCAAATATTCCTTCACTAAAAATCCTTTTACCGGTATACCCACATCGAAAGTACTATCCACTTGGCGACTTCTTGTTTCATTGAAGGTATCAAAAGTGACTTGATATTTAGCAGATAGCCATTTATTGATGGCATAATCCAAGGTCACGTCTCCAATCAAACGATCAACCTTGTCCACACGTGGACTTTTTTCCACCAAATAACGCGGATTGTCTGTAAAGCCTGGTAAAATGTTCTTAGGAGATCCGTCCGAGTTCAAATAATCATTGACATCATAGGTATTTGGCCAATAAGCCAAAGCACTAAAAATAGATTTGTCACCCGATGGCGGTCTATTTCCTCCAGAATTTACATAATTCAAAGAAGCCGAAACGGTTAATTTTTTAGAAACATTATAAGAACCCGCTATTTTCACGGATGTTCTTCCAAAGTCTGTGTTTGGAACAATTCCTGATTGGTAATTTCTACCTACTGAAAAATACACATTTCCTTTTTCAGAGCCTTTGGTGATCGTTAAATTATTATTGTTGCTGTAACCTGTTCTAAAAAAACCTCTAAAGTTATCATAGATGCGATCCGTGGTGTTTTGAGGGTCCAAAACAGGCCCTAATGATTGAAATGGTGTTCTTGAACCGTTAACAGGAATAAACTCACCAAACCTTCCTTGCAAAAATTTCGTTTGAATGGATGGCGATTTTCCTAAAACATCTATTCCTACCGAAGTGTTGAAAGAAACACGCATTTTGCCTGATTTCGCACGCTTAGTCGTAATGATGATCGCTCCATTGGAAGCTCTCAAACCATACAATGCGGTTGCTGATGGTCCTTTTAAGACAGAAATATTTTCGATATCATCTGGATTAATGTCCGCAGCACGGTTGGTATTCGCAAACTGCTCAGAAGCCCCTGGCGAGTTGGACCCAGCACTAGGTAAAGGATTTCCACCGCTTGTTCCGTTAGAAATAATGATTCCATCTATCACAAACAATGGTTGATTATCAGATGAGCCACTCAAAGAGGTTACCCCTCTTAAAATGATGTTAACTCCAGCACCCGGTGCACCTCCAGAACCTGTAATAACGGCTCCTGCAATTTTACCTTGCAAAGCACCCACAACGTTTTGATTTCCAGAATTTTTGATCTCCTCTGCCTTAACCGATTGGATAGAATAACCAATTGCTCTTTTGGCTTGTGTTTGACCCAGAGCGGTTACAACCACCTCATTCAGTTCCGAATTATCGGATTCCAAAACCACATTGATGGTGGTTTTTCCATTAACGGTTTCTGTATGAGTTTTGGTACCGATAAAGGAAAATGATAACGCATCTCCTTTGGAAGCAGAAATCGAATAATTTCCATTGGCATCCGAATTCGTGCCCACTTTCTTTCCCTTAATGGAAATACTTACTCCGGGAAGACCCGATCCATCCTCTGAAGAAGTCACTTTCCCAGAGATTTTTACGCTTTGTGCATGAAGCCCAAATGAGAGCATCAACGCTAACAAAAAGCATAAATACTGTAATTTTATTCTCATAAATTAAATAAATATTAAATTGTTACAAAAAAATAAAAAACAAATTACGCAAATAAGCGTACCTAAAAAAAAAGCAATTCAATTTTGAAATGATTTTTCGTATAAAATATCATTTTAGAACTATTTTTCAGAATTATTTCAACAAATCCGCTAATTGACGATCATTTGATAAACGTGGAACTTTGTTTTGCCCCCCCAATTTCCCTTGCGATTTCATGTAATCAATGAACGCATTTTTGGACAGTGTCCTGATTACCAAACTTTGTAAAATCTTTCCTTCAATTAAATCTTTGTAATACATATTTTGCCTTTGCATAGACAAATCTAAAGTCTTTTGAAATAACTCCATGTCCAAGGGAGCTTGCTCAAACTCGATTAACCATTCGTGATGAGGCAACATCCCATTCGTGGGATTGACTTGTGGAGCCACGGTAAATTCCACTATTTTGGCTTCAGGACACACCTTCATAGCTTCTTGCATGGCTTTTTCTACTTCCTCAGAAATGACGTGCTCCCCAAATGCAGAAATGAAATGCTTGATTCGGCCTGTAACGACAATTCGGTAAGGGTTCAAAGAAACAAATTTGACCGTATCCCCGATGGAATAGGCCCAAAGGCCTGCGTTGGTAGTCAATAACAAGGCATAATTCACGCCTAATTCCACTTCCGCCAATGGTAAGCGAATGGGATTGGCAGAAAAATACGTGTCTGTTGGCACAAATTCGTAAAAAATCCCCGCATCAATCAAAAGCAATAAACCTTCTTCACCACTGGAATCCTGAAAGGCAATGAAGCCCTCCGAAGCTGGATAGGTTTCCAAAACATCTACTTCTCGACCAATAGAACCCAACAGTTTTTCACGATATGGCTCAAAGTTCACTCCACCTGTGACAAACAACTGGAAATCAGGAAATAATTCGCCTACTTTCTTTCCCGACTTTTCTTCCAAACGATCAAAATACATTTGTACCCAAGGAGGAATTCCGGAAATCAAACCCATCCTTTGATCAATGGTTTCTTCCACAATCGAATCCAACTTTTCTTCCCAATCTTCGATGCAGTTCGTTGCGTAAGAAGGCAATTGATTACTTCGCAAATAACTCGGGACATGGTGATTCACAATTCCTGATAAACGTCCCAAGGGAATACCATTTTTGGTCTCTAGTTCAGGAGAACCCGATAAAAAAATCAATTTTCGGTCTAAAAATTCGGATTTGCCGCGATAAAAAACATAATGCAAAAGAGCATCTCGAGCCCCAGCAATGTGGTATGGCATGGAATCCGAAGAAATGGGAATGTACTTGGCACCAGAAGTGGTCCCTGAAGTTTTAGCAAAATAGGATGGAAGCCCTGGCCACAAAACATCCGATTTGCCAGAAAGCGACTCCTCGATATAAGGTTTTAAATCCTCGTATTCAGAGATCGGTACCTTGTTTTTAAAATCAATGTAATTTTGGATGCTTTCAAATTGAAAAGCTTGTCCAAAAAGCGTTTTTCGAGCCTTTTGTAAATTACTTTTTAACCAAAATTCTTGTTTATCAAAAGCCGTTTTTTGAGATTTTTGATATCTTCGAACCACCGATTTTGCCAAAAATTTGGATAAAAAAGAACGAACACCCATCTTTTTGATAATTATTTACTGTTTCAAATAGGAATCACTAATTTGCTTCCACTCCAAAGATTTTGTTTCGTTTTTAATATTCAAATATGCTTCAGAAACCAATTTTGCCCTAGCTGATAAATCAATATTGGAGCCATTCTCTTTTTTAACCATTTCATATTGCTCAATCAAGTCCACAATAACTTTATCCGTTTCATTCGTTGACTTAAAGAACCC
>JBILRJ010000225.1:0-5196 GCA_044372695.1 Spirosomataceae bacterium | reverse complement strand
TACCTTAATTCCCATGTTGATTACTTACTCGAAAGTCAAGCATCAAAAAGAATACCATGAAAAGGCGCTTAGATGGTTGAGTGAATTGAGATTGGAAGAAAATAGCGTGGTTAATTTATACAAAAAAATGAAATTGCCCATTCGCTCAGCAGCCGATTCCCAGGCTTGCCTCCACTTAAATAAGCATTACTGCCAGCAAAAAAAATGCCTTTCTTGTGATATTGGCAAAGAAATTATTCATCATCCTCGTCTAAACCAGCCTCCTCCTCATTAACAGATTTTCGTTGTTTGAGATCTTTTACCTTTTTTTTGCCCTCTAATCGATAAGAAAAACCAAGATAATAAATACGAGTTTCTTTCTTTTTCTCCTGGTCCAATACAAATCCAAAGCTGTCAAAATGATAAACCGTCCGCTGAGTATTGAATACATCATTGATTTTGGCATTGATGGTTAATTTACCATTTAGGAGTTCTTTTTTGATGCCCAAGTCTGCGGTATAAATGGGATCAATTTGTCCTAAAGGACTGATTTGAGTAGATTGATAAACTCCCAAAAGTTGAGCTGACCAATGTTTGGCAAACTTAAATGTTTGATTCAATCGTCCATTATAAGACCACCGGTTTTGATTGATCTTCAATTCATTGATCACTCCTTGTAAATCATTTTGATAGATGCTTGCGGTCAATTGAATTTTCCAAATTTGATTGACTTGCCAAGATGTGATATTTTCAAATCCCCACGAAGTAAATTTTTCGATGTTTTCAAACCGAGTTAATGTAGTATCTCCCTCTCTCAACGTTCTAAATCGGCCCACCAAATCCCGGGTGTTTCGATAGAAGAATTGATTATTTACCATGACTTTTTTGAAGTCGATGGATTGACCTATTTCAATCAATACCGTTTTTTCGGGCTTTAATTTGGGATTTCCACTGGATAAATTCAATGGATCGGCAAAAGACATAAAGGGATTCAAGGATTTGTAACTCGGGCGATTGATGCGACTAGATAAGCTAAGAGATAAAATTCCTAATGGATTTTTGTTATGTTGGACCGCAAAGGATGGGAAAAGATTATTGTACTGATCTTTGATTGCTTGAATAGGCAGATAAATGTAGCTGGTTTCATTTCTTAAACCTGCTTGTACATCCCAATTTTTTTGTGTGTAGGTCCATTGTCCATACATCGCACCAATATTTTCTTGGTAGGCAAAATTGTTGCTACGTGCTAAGTCAATTTGCCATGCTTCATTTCTGAATTTTTCATAAGAAAATTGGTTGTTAAATGCTCGCTTACTCCATTTGAAGCCATAGGATAGATTCACATGCGAATTCATTTTTTTTACCCAATCCCCTTGAAGAATAAAGGTGTGATTTTGATTGTCGTTTCCACTTCTTTCCAGCCTTTGCGGGATGTTGGAATTAAAGGTGTCAAAATCATTGAAATAATAATTTTGCACAAAATTATTGCGGTCTTTACCCGAATTTTCAATCCATAAAAAGTCGATGCTTGATTCGGATTTTTTCTTTTTGGTTTGAAAAGAAATGGAAAAATCCATTCCAAAATCTTGTCCTTTTTTTAGTGCATCCCGAATGTACAAGCGTTGAGGTGCGGAAAGGAATCTTGTTCTATTTTGTCTAATTTCATCGTTATCATCGTCTGCTGCACGTCCTAGTACTGATACAACTAAATTTTGAGTTTCTGAGAGATGCCAATTCGTCCCCCATTTAAGCGTGTGGTTTTCATCTCGATTTATTTCAAACAGCTCTTGGTTGATTTTGGACAAACCATTTGAGCTAGGATTTTCACGAAATAATTTTTGATAATCATTGCGGATGGTTTTGCGAAAATTATAATCAATAAATTGAGAAACTTTTTTATTGTTTTTGGCAAAAGAGGTCGTGACGGAATATTTATCCCTGCTACCAAAATTGCTATTCAATTTAAATGAACTAGGTGAATTGCCACCTTTTTTTAATATGATGTTTAAAATTCCAGAGCTTCCCTCGGATGAAAAATTAGCCCCAGGAGCAGAGATGATTTCTACCCGCTCCACCATGTCCAATGGAAAAAGACTCAAGGCATTTGTTCTAGAGGAACTAACAAATCCAGAAGGCCTTCCATCAAAATAAATGGTCATATTTTGATTGCCTCGATATTGTATGAGCCCATCTGGACTGATGTAAATCGAGGGAATGTTGGCCAAAGCGTCTAATAAATTACCGCCTATGGTCGTTAAATTACCGCTGATTTGATAGATTTTTTTGTTCGGACTATATTGTAAATCAGACACTTGCTGTTTAACAACAACCTCTTTAAGGGTTCGAGTGGAATCTTGCCCATAGCTGGAGAGTTGATATATGTACAAAAACAAGCAAATTAAGCGTCTAATCTGCCGCATCTTCCGTGATACTTTCGTTGATGTTGGAATAATAAAATACTTTTAATTGAGCAATTTGTTTTTGAAAATCAACTTTGATGATTTGAACTTTATGGATTTTTATGCCGACTCTTTCTTCTAAAATTCGGATTAATTTATCTCTGTCCTCAGGTTTTAATAACTGCAAATCTTCAAAATTGATTTGCAAGAAATTTTCATGTTTTAAACTTAAGTACCTGCCCAATATAAAGGTTAATGAAACTAAAATGCCATTGGCTAAGATTAGAAGAGAAAGATTATCAAATGAACTAATGGAATTGATGATTCCCAAAGTCACTACCAAGAAAAAATACCCCATTTCTCCAATTGGAACAGTCACGGTCCGGTATCGAAACATGGAAAACATGGCAAATAAACCAAACGCGAAGCCGAATTTCAAATCAGCCTCACTGAGCAAAAAACACAAGACAAATAATATGTTGTTAAAAAGAAAATAGGTAAATAAAAAATCCTTGTTTCGGTAAGTAGGGTAGTAGATGAATCGTATGACCAAGAAGGTAAAAAAGAAATTCAATGCATACCTGAGTAAAAAAGTCTCTATCATCTTTATTTATTTTTGTAGGTCTGATAAAATGTAAAATTGGTAGGGTTCAAATCTTAAATATTCATGATCCATTCCAATTTCAATTTTTTTATTTGACCACAAATCCATCAATAATTTCGGTCTTTTTCCATTTTTTTCAAATGCAAAGAACGTTAAATCTTGTGTAAATTGACTGTAGTTAAACAAGAAATAAACGGATTGTTCTGTGTTGTATCTTATGTATCCAACGACAGCCGATTGGTGACTTCTCATCCATTCAATGTTTTTATGATCAGCAACAACCGCCAAACTTTTACGTAAGCCAATCAATTTTTGCAAGGAAGTAAACACGATATTTTCAGTGGTGCCCGTTTTCTTTGCTCTTTGGTTTTTTTTCCAATCAATGATTGGGCGATGCATCCAACGGTTATCGTAACTTTTGGCTTGATCCTGTAAGTAGGAATAATCATTTTCATAGGCTACTTCATCCCCATAAAATAACATAGGAATACCGCCTAAAAACAGGCTTTGAGCTTGCATTAGCAGTATTTTTTGGATCGATTGATGAATTTGTTTTTTATCGTTGTTTTCCTTGGCTTTTTCTAAACCACAAAGCGAGGCCAAGGTACCTGATATTCGGGCATCTTGGGTTTTGGGATTGACTGCAAAAAGAGCGCCAGTGGCAGGAGAATCCGCTAAAAATCCTCCATAATAATTTTTGAGGTACATTCGATGCAAATAAGGATTGTAGCCCGACTGCTCAATCATGTAATCGTCATAACCCAAACCAATGTCATCGTGACATCTTGTATAAGTAATCCAACTTGCTCCCAAAGGCTTTTTTTCTAGTTCCTGTTGGGCAGCTAACATAATGCGGGTGTCTCCAGTAGCCAATGCATCCCATTGAACAGCCATTTGGGTGGCGTTATACGCAAAATCGCATTCATGGGTGGCGAACCTACCCGTGCCAAAATATTCCATGATTTGAGCTGGGGCCACAATTGCTTCACCCAATAAAGCTAGGCCAGGAGTGGCTGTTTCAACACACAATTTGATCATTTGCAATAACTTATGTGCTTCGGGGAGGTTTTGACAAGTGGTTCCCATTTGTTTCCAAATAAATGCAGGCGCATCGATCCTCAATACATCCACACCTAAATTGGCGTAAAAGAAAACATTGTTTAGCATTTCTACGAATACTTTGGGATTCGTGTAATTCAAGTCCCATTGGTAATAGTGAAAAACGGTCATGGCCCATTTGTCAACCTCCTCAATGTAGGTGAAACTGCCAGGTGAGCTATCGGGGAAAATTTCCGGCAAAAATTCCTCCATTTGATCAGGAATTCTTCGGTCATTGTAGAAATAGAAATAATCCAAATAGGCTGGATCACCTGATTTGGCTTTTTGAGCCCACTCATGGTGATGAGAAGTATGATTCAACACAATGTCAATCATCAAATACATTTCTTTTGATTGTAGTTCTGATTGCAATTTTTTGAGGTCTTCAATGCTTCCTAACTTCTCTTCTACTTTCCGGAAATCTTCCACCGCATACCCGCCATCACTTTCACCGGCTGGACTTTTAAACAAAGGCATCAAGTGCAGAAAATTAACACCCAAATCTTCTAGGTAATCCAATTTTTTACTTAAATCTGGAATGTCTCCTGCGAATCGATCTACATAAAGACTCATCCCCATCAATTCATTGCTCAAAAACCAATTTCCTTTAGCTGCTTTGTCATTGTCTCTGGATTTCAACTCAGCACTTCTTTCCAAATGTGCTTCAAAAACACTTTTGATCAATGACTCAAACATGGAATTAGCCTGAGAATGCTTTCCATAGATTTGATCAAATATTTCACTGATATCGGCAATGTTTGCAGAAAATCTTTGTAAAAAAGCTTGATCTTCTGGAGAGTTTCCTAGGTGTAAGCTTTTAGAGAATTCGTTGATGGTTTGTTGTAAGTAGGAATTGTACACGGTAAATCAGTTAAAAATGCTAGTGTTTAAATGTTTGAAGGCTTCCATTGCTCCCATGTATTCACAGGTTCGAGCACCTGCTCTGTTGGCATTTTGGATGATTAAATTCCATTTTTCAGATGAAAGTTGGGACAGGTCATTTATTCCCATTTGATCAATTTGGTATAAAACAGCACCCACAAAAGCATCGCCGGCTCCTGTTGTATCCACAACTTGAACATCAATGCTTTTAATTATTCGAGTTGATTTTTGAAT
>JBILRJ010000224.1:0-5204 GCA_044372695.1 Spirosomataceae bacterium | reverse complement strand
TGGACCGAATGATCCCAATGTTTTTTAACCCTTAATTCGCATTATGAGTGTGAATTATTAGTTTGCTATCAACTCATAATTCATAACTCATATTTCATAATTACTTAACGCTATAATTCGGTGCTTCCTTGGAAATACTTACATCATGTGGGTGACTTTCCTTAACGCCAGCGGATGTGATTTTGACAAATTTGGCATCCTGCATGGCTTGGATGTTAGATGCTCCACAATAACCCATTCCCGCTTTTAATCCGCCAACCATTTGATAAATGATTTCGGTAACGGATCCTTTAAATGGAACACGCCCAACAATTCCTTCAGGAACTAATTTTTTGATATCGTCTTCTGCATCCTGGAAATATCGATCTTTTGATCCATCTTCCATGGCTTCTAAGGAACCCATTCCTCGGTAAGACTTAAATTTTCTACCTTCTAAAATGATCATTTCACCCGGAGCTTCATCCGTTCCAGCTAATAATGAACCTATCATAACTGTACTTGCACCGCCTGCAATGGCTTTAGCGATGTCGCCAGAAAAGCGAATGCCTCCATCAGCAATGACTGGTACATCATAACCCTCCAAGGCCTTGGCAGCTTCGTACACTGCAGTAAGCTGAGGCATTCCTACTCCAGCGATGATGCGAGTAGTACAAATACTTCCCGGACCTACGCCGACTTTTACGGCATCGGCACCTGCTTCAGCTAAGGCCTTAGCTGCTTCTCCAGTGGCAATATTTCCGACAATTACATCTAAATTTGGAAAGTTTTTCTTGACCGATTTTAAGGCATCAATGACTCCTTTGGAATGTCCATGTGCTGTATCGATACTTATCACATCCACGCCAACTTTCACCAAAGCAGCAACACGATCCAATAAATCAGGGGTCACACCCACTGCTGCCCCAACCCGCAAACGACCTAAAGAGTCTTTACATGCCATCGGGTGGCTTTTTCTCTTCAGAATATCTTTGTAGGTAATCAGTCCAATTAATTTATCGTTTTTATCAATGATGGGTAACTTTTCAATTTTATGTTCTTGCAATAAACTTTCCGCTTCTTCCATGCTAATGCCCTCTTTGGCAGTGATCAAATTGCTTTGAGTCATGATTTCTGCGACAGGTCGAGTACCTTGTTTTTGAAAGCGAAGATCACGATTGGTTAAAATACCAACCAATTTACCTTGATCATCAATGACCGGAATTCCTCCTATTTTAAACTCACGCATGATTCTTTGGGCATCGCCCAAGGTTTGGTGATCTAGCAAAGTAACAGGATCAATGACCATTCCGGATTCAGAACGCTTTACTTTTCTAACCTGTGCAGCTTGTTGCTCGATGCTCATGTTTTTATGAATGATTCCAATAGCGCCCTCTTGTGCGAGTGCAATCGCCAAATCAGCCTCTGTCACAGTATCCATGGCTGCAGATACAATGGGAATGTTTAAGGTGATGTTTTTCGTTAATTTAGTTTGAGTACTTACCTCCCGGGGTAAAACTTCCGAATAGGCTGGAAGCAAAAGAACATCATCGTACGTGAGAGCTTCGAAAAGGAATTTGTTGGAATCTAGCATGGCAAATAAATTGAATGGGTAATGGTATTAATGTTGATAATAGGGATCATACCCTTATTTGCCGGACAAAATTACGGAAAAAATGTCGTAAATTTTGGATTATGTTGAAAAAATTTACACTTATTGGTTTACTATTGAATTTCACTGTTCTGATTTTGTGCGCTCAAGCCCAAAAATTCACCTTTGAAACTGGAAAAATGGGTTCACCTTTTCGAATCGTTGTATCCACACAAGACAGTACCGGTTTGGCTAAGAAAATTAAAAAAGCATTTGCCTTAGCCGATGATCTTGAAAATCAATTAAGCGATTACCGTGAAAATTCGGTTGTTAGTCAAATAAATCGTTTAGCAGGTACTGGTAAGTATTTTCCCATTTCTTCTGATTTCAAGTCGATTTTACTTGAATCCATTTCTGCGCAAAAAATGACAGGTGGCTCATTGAATGTATTTGCTGGAAAAATGGTCAAGGCTTGGCGAAAAGCAAGGCAAGGCAAACAATTGCCTGATTCTTTGCTGATGGCGGAGGTGAGTCGGAATATACAAGGAGAATGTGTTCAGTTTTCCAAAGACAGCAGTGAAATTCGTTTGGTGAACTCGTTTTGTCAATTGGATTTTGGCTCAATTGGAAAAGGTTTTGTGGCACAAAAGGTCATGGATTTTTTGGTTTCATTGTCCTGTCCGTATGTTTTAGTGGATGCAGGAGGGAAAATTGTCTGTACCCAAATCAATGAAAGCGGTGATGTTTGGAAAGTGGGTTTAGAGTTGCCTCAAAGCAAAAATGTAGCTCCCTCTTTTTTAAAAGTCCAAAATACATCCGTAGCTACATCCGGAAAAACGTATCAATTTGCAGAAATAAATGGCAAGGAATATTCCCACGTATTGAACCCTTTGACGGGCTGGGCCTTAACACATGCAAAATCTGCGACGGTCGTAATCAAAAATGGTGCGGTTTCCGATTGGTTGGCTACCGCAGCTACGATTGTCGAAATAGAAAAATTAAAAGAAATAATAAGTTATTTTAAAGATGTGAAAATTTTGGTTTGGCAAAATAATTCTGGTAAATTGGAAGTTGTTTTTAATCACAATGTTTTATAGGTCATGAGTTTGTTCAAGAAAGGTTTTTGGGTTTTAATTGGAGTGTTTCTATTCACATCAAAAATTTCAGCACAAAAATTAGCCTCTTATACCCAGCAAATTCCTCAAACATCTGTTTCATTCGACATGGTGGCTGTTCCAGCTGGAACGTTTCATCAACAAGTGGTTCAGCCTTTTTGGATTGGAAAAACAGAAGTGACCTATGATGAATATCAATTGTTTTTTGAGGAAGATCGTGATCCTGCTCCTAAGCCACCAACAGAAGGGCCAGACGCTGTGACACGACCAAGTCCGCCATACATTGATTTTACCTTAGGAATGGGTAAAGTAGGTGGATATCCAGCCAATTCCATGCAGCATTTTTCGGCATTGATGTATTGTAAATGGTTGTATGCTAAAACTCATATTTTTTATCGACTTCCTACGGAGGCGGAATGGGAATATGCATTTGCCGCAGGATCCTCCGCTGATCAAGCTAATAATTTAAAAGAATCGGCTAGATATGCTGAAAATTCCGGAAATAAATACGATCGGGTTGGGCAAAAAAAACCCAACGCTATTGGCGTTTATGATATGTTGGGAAATGTCTCTGAATGGGTGTTGGATCATTACCAAGAAAAAAGAAGTATTTTACCGATGGATGAGCCTGTATATTTAGATAAATATGCAGATGCAGTAGTAAAAGGTGGGAATTACAGTACTTTGTTGCAGGATTTGCAAGTGAGTAATCGTTTGGCGGCTGATCCAATATGGAACCAAAGGGACCCTCAGATTCCTAAGAGTAAGTGGTGGAATGCAGATGCGCCTTTTGTTGGTTTTAGAATTATTAGGCCTTTGAAACAACCCAGTGTAGAAGAAGTACGGGCATTTTTTGCCAAATATTTAGATGAATAATGTTAAACCTTTTTAAATAATTATGAAAAATACAAGAAGAGATTTTGTCAAAAAAACAGGCTTGATTACCGGCGGGTTGGCCATCGCTCCTTGGTTATCGAATGTGAGTTTTTCACAGAGTAATGTCAATGATACCATCAAAGTGGCCTTGATTGGTTGCGGTGGTAGGGGAACGGGCGCGATTGTACAAGCGCTTTCTACCAAAGAAAATATTCAGTTGGTTGCTATGGCGGATGTATTTAGAGATCGTTTGGATGGATGTTATAAAAGTGTAATGACTTCTAGAGCCAAAGATAAATCACTAAAAGCGACTCCTGTGAGTCAGAAGGTAAACGTTCCTGAGGATCATAAATTTGTTGGTTTTGATGCTTACAAAAAAGCGATGGAATTGGCTGATGTAGTGATTTTAGCTACTCCTCCTGGATTTAGACCTTATCATTTTGAGGAGGCTGTGAAACAAGGAAAGCAGATTTTTATGGAAAAGCCTGTGGCAACGGATCCTGCTGGAGTTCAGCGCGTGTTGGCTGCAGCCAAAATTGCCAAAGAGAAGAAATTAAATGTTGTGGTTGGATTGCAACGCCATTATCAAAATTCGTACCGAGAATTGATGAAACGCGTTCAAGATGGTCAAATAGGAGATATCGTATCAGCTTCTTGCTGGTGGAACAACGATGGAGTATGGGTAAAGCCAAGAACGGCTGGTCAAACGGAAATGGAATATCAATTAAGAAACTGGTATTATTTCAATTGGATTTGTGGAGATCACATCACGGAACAGCATATCCACAACATTGATGTCATCAATTGGGCCAAAAATGGTTATCCGGTGAAAGCGAGAGGAACGGGTGGTCGTGAGGTTAGAAAAGGAAAAAATTATGGGGAAATTTTTGATCATCACATTGTGGAGTTTGAATATGCAGATGGAACGATTTTGAATAGTCAATGCCGACACATTCCAGGAACATGGACGAAGGTTGATGAGTTATTAATTGGTACGAAAGGAAAAGTTGAATTTGATTCAGCCAAATTGTCTGATCACAAAGGGAATTTAAAATTTGGATTTGATAAAGCCAAGTTAGAAAACAACCCATATCAAACTGAGCACGATGAATTATGGGCGGAAGTTGCGGCTGGAAATTATAAATTTGCGGATGCTGAAAATGGGGCATATTCTACCATGACATCTATTTTAGGCCGTATGGCAACCTATTCTGGACAGGTGATTGAATGGGATAAAGCCATCAATTCAGGCCTAAGTATTGCGCCTAAAAGTTTTACTTGGGATGCTGATATGCCATTGAAACCAGATGAGAATGGATTGTACGCAGTAGCAGTACCAGGAAAAACAAAGTATTTTTAAGAAAAACACTTCTAAATTAGATTTTAGTGAGTAAATTGCGGCTTCATTTTTCATGCTTTATTTATGAATTACCAGCCTCAAGATTTCTTACCCATATTTGTTCAAATACTTGCTGCTTTGGCCTTTATTGTTTTGACAATGGTGGCTACACACGCTTTGGGTCCAAAACGTCATTCTGAAAAGAAAGATGACTCTTTTGAATGTGGAATTGAATCAGTAGGGGATGCAAGAACTCCCATATCAATCAAGTATTTTTTGGTTGCTATATTGTTCGTGCTTTTCGATA
>JBILRJ010000223.1:0-5235 GCA_044372695.1 Spirosomataceae bacterium | reverse complement strand
AAGTCCAGATCAAACCCTGGAATTCAAACAATTTGGTCAAAATCACCTCGCTTTGGATTCACTTAATCGCTTTGATTTATATGCGCTGAGGTTAATCCACCAACATTCCGAGATTGCCAGCTTTTGGAAACACATTTTACAATCTGAAATCGATAGTTTTTCTATTAAAAAGGATTCTTTGTCGCGTAAATTTCCACCCAAATCTTATCGTTTGAGATTTGTATCCGAAAACCGAAGTTTAGCTAAACAGGTAGAATTGCAGCAAAAAGGTAAGTCAAAAATTCGTTTGTCTTTGCATAATTTTGGTTTAGCTGCCGATGTTGGGTTATATCGAAAGGGCCGATATGTCCGCAGAGGAGAAATCTATACCCGAATGGGTAATAAATCAAAGGAATTGGGTTTATTTTGGGGTGGTGACTTTATTGGTTTTCCAGATCCTGGCCATATTCAGGCTTTTCTTAATAGTGCAGCTTTGATAGAAAAATATCCCATTTTAGGTTTTGAATTCGAAAAATTTAAAGTGCATTACGAAAATACGTATGTCAAGCAATTTAAAGCTGGGCGAGGGGCATTGGTAGAGGATACAAAATCTTTGTTGGTGCAATTGAATCAGCTGAGGATGGATCAAACTTGTGCTTGTTCAACGGGTATCATGCCTCCGAATGATCTAGAAACCAAGGCATTGTTGGATAAATTTTTGTCCAAACCACAAGCCGTTGTTTATGCCAATTTAATCGAAAACTGGGTGTATATTCAGAAAGGTTCTTCTGGGTATTTTTATTCCTTGGGGAAATGGAAATCCTCTCTTTAGGTTTTTAAGCGCGTTTTTGTCTTAAAAAAGAAACGAATATCCACGTAAAAACTCATCGATTTTCAGACGTTTTTTACCTTCCATTTGCCATTCTAAAATCTCTAAATACCCATCTGAACAACCAACTCTCAGAAATGTTTTTTGATCGGTATCCCAAATGCCGATTCCTAAACTGGGTATAAATTCCTGGTGAAAAGCTACCCGGAAAACTTTGCAGTTTTTTCCTTGAAAAATGGTATGTGCAGCGGGAAATGGATTCATTCCTCGTACTAAATTGGCAATTTCTTTGCCCGGTTTTGACCAATGAATTTCTCCGGTCTCCCGGTGAAGTTTGGGCGCTATTTTTAGGTTTTCGGTAGCTTCTTGCGCTTTTGCCTTTGTTTCATTTTTCTCAATCGCCCAAACGGTTTTTACGACTAGTTTAGCCCCTTTTTTCATTAATCGTTCGTATAAATCTCCCGTGGTATCAGTGTCGGAAATAGCCTCTGTTTCCTGAAACAATAAATCGCCCGTGTCAATTTCCTGCTGTAGAAAAAAAGTGGTGACTCCTGTTTCGCGTTCTCCATTGATTACCGCCCAATGAATAGGGGCTGCTCCCCGATACTGTGGAAGTAAAGAGGCGTGTAAATTGAAGGTGCCTAATTTGGGCATATTCCAAACAAGTTCAGGTAACATGCGAAACGCCACAATGATTTGTAAATCTGCTTGGTAAGATGCTAATTCTGCCAGAAATTCAGGATTTTTTAACTTTTCAGGTTGTAAAAGTGGTAATCCTTGACTCTCTGCATAAATTTTAACTGGGGAAGCTTGTATTTGCTGGCCTCTTCCCGCAGGTTTGTCAGGAGCGGTCACCACAGCTACAACGTTTATTTTAGCCTCTACCAAAGCTTGTAAACTTGCTACTGCAAAATCTGGAGTGCCAAAAAATATGATGCGCATAATTGTTTTTTCTAGTAAATGATATTCTTTTGAGCTTTCTTTTAAATTTGGTAATGTCTTTGGTTTTTGATTACCTTTGCACTTATGAAAAACAAAATAGTGTCTAAAATTAGCTATTTACATTAATCTCGGATCCGAAACAAAACTACAAATAAAATAAGTAGAACGGTCGGAAGCCGTTCTATTTTGTTTTTTATAACCCTTTAATTTCATTGAGTAAACATAATTATTATGGCAAGTTTTCAATATTACACGGCAGAAGCGTTGGATAAGTTAAAAGCTGAACTCCATCATTTGAAGATTCAAGGTCGCTCAGACATGGCAAAACAAATTGCTGAAGCTCGTGACAAGGGTGATTTAAGTGAAAACGCAGAATATGATGCAGCGAAGGATGCTCAAGGACTATTGGAATTAAAGATTTCCAAGATGGAGAAAATTGTAGCCAATGCTCGAGTATTGGATGAATCAACCATTGACACGTCAAAAGTCTCTATTTATTCCATTGTTCAAATTAAAAATACCAAATCTGGAGCCTCTGTTACATATACCATTGTTTCGGAAGAAGAAGCCGATTTGCGTGCGGGTAAAATTTCTTCCTCTTCTCCCTTTGGAAAAGGTTTGTTGGGAAAAAAAGCTGGAGATTTGGCTGAAATTCAAGCACCTTCCGGTAAGTTAGAATTTGAAATTATTTCTATTACGCGATAATTTTTCCACATAATATTTTCCTAAATCCCAATCGAAAGGTTGGGATTTAGTATTTTTAGCCATGATGAATGCATTTTTTGAAAATCCGAGTGCTTTATGGGCTTTGTTGGGGATTGCCGTTCCCATTTGGCTGCATTTGTATGAAAGAAAATCAACATCAAAAGTTTACTTTTCCGATTTACGTGCATTTGACGATCTAGAAATCCAAAATAAAGGAAAAGTTGAATGGAAAAATTTAATTCTGTTGCTTATCAGAATTCTTTTGATTTGCGCTTTGGTGTTGGCTTTTGCTAAACCCATTATCCCCGATTCATCATTTAAGTCTATCTCAAAAGCCCCTTATTTTATTTACCTAGATAATCACCCTGCTTTAATTTTAGGAAAAAGAGAAGCCTTTTTGGGCCTTTCTAAACAGCTTCCGAACCTAAAGGAAGACGTCACCTACATGAGCAATGATTTTCGATTAGTCGAAGATCAAAAATTTACTTTTTCAAAATTAAAATCGTTTTGGCCGTCGATTTTACCAAGTAATCAAAATACATCTTCTGCCTCTATCTTACAGCATTTGAAGGATTTCTCAGAAGAAATTCCGAATCAAGAACCAAAAAGTGTCTTATGGATTTCGGATTTTCTCAAAAATAAACCTTTACCTGTTTTAGATAAGAAAAATAAATTTGTCTTGTTGCCTGTCCTCGGCGCCGAAAAAGTAAATGTTTCTGTAGATAGTTTATGGATTAGCGATGGTTTTGTGCGAGCTAAAGAGAAATTTACGCTCAAATTACGTTTAAAGTTGCACGGTAAAATCAATCCAACAAAGAAATTATCAATCAGTTTTTATCTGAATGATTTTTTGATCAATCTACAAACCTTGGATTTTTTGGGTCAATCAAGCAAAGAATTGGCATTTCAGGTTTCACTTCCTTCCACTGGAGAATTTAAGGCATATTTTTTGCTTGATGATGAGGTAGTATTTGATCAAAAATTTCATTTTGTTTTACGTACCAGTGAACCTCAGCAAGTGTTTTATGTGGGGTCGGCCAAAGAATCAACAGTATTAGAAAAGTTGTTTAAAGGAGATCCATCTTTTGTTTTTAAGACTCTGACAAAAACGGCTTTTTTAAACACCCCTAATTTTGGCCAAGCTATTTTTATCTTTCAAGGCATTGAGAATTTTACTTCAACAGAAATACAATCCTTGCAATATCAATTGAAAATAGGGAATTCAATCGTGTTAGTTCCTGGTGATGCATCTACTGCCGTTACTATGGATCGATTAGCCCAAATGGGTGTTCGCGCTAGTTTGAATAATAATCAGCAATTGTTTCCTTTGGCTCAACCTGATCTCACCAAGCCTTTTTTTCGGAAGATTTTGCTGCCTACCTCCTTGCGTCAGCAGCTACAATTATGGAATTCTACCATGATTTGGAAATTTCCAGAAACGATTTATTCGCTTTTGTCATTTCAAAATAGAAATTCTTTTTTGGATCAAATCTTGGTAGGACGTTCCAAATTGTTGGTGTTTTCGTCCAATGTTTTGTCGAAAGACCATGCTTTTCAAAAGCATGGATTATTTTTACCCATATTTCAAGAATTGGTGCTTCAAAATTCGCCAGCTCGGGCATTGTACATAGAGGATAATGCAGGTACTTTTCAAGTTTTTCCTTCCGATAATCGTACTTCCGTCAATGTGGAAAAAGATCTATTAAAGTTTAAAAATGGAACTAAGGAGGTCATTCCACAACAAAAGTGGCTTGGGAATCATTGGCTTTGTCAACTTCCTGCTAGTTTTGAAACAGACGGTTTGATGAATGGATTTTTTAAGGTCTTTGCTGGGGAAAAAGAGCTTGCTCAAATTGCCATTAATTTTCCGAAGGCGGAAAGCTCGATGGAAACTTATTCTACTGCGGAATTGAAGAAGTTTTACCTCAATCATTCCAACGTCGAGGTGGGAGAAATCCAGAATTATGTCAATGATCAAAGACTTGCCTTGGGACAATTATCGATATCCCAAATTCTGTGGTATTTGGCTTTTTTGTTGTTTTTGGTGGAGATGATTTTTTTGCTTTTTAGCAAATATTCTGAGCGCTAGTCCCTCGCCCCGTAAATGGCTGAACCTACTCTGACTAAGGTTGAGCCTAGTTTTGCTGCAATGAGGTAGTCGGAGGACATGCCCATGGAAAGCTCCGTCCATTCTACCAATCCCGTTTCTATTCCAATGTTGTTGGATTTTAGTTGCTGAAAAAAATCGCTTAGAAAAGAAAATTCTTTTTCGATTTGCACGGTTTGATTGGTGAAACTCGCCATTCCCATCAATCCAACGATGCGAATATTTTTGAGTTCTAGGAAGCTGGGATCTTTTAAAATTTGATGAACTTCATTTGGGTCTAAACCAAATTTACTTTCTTCTTGGGCAATGTAAACTTGTAGCAAACATGGAATGATTCGCTGGTTTTTTTGCGCTTGTAGGTGGACTTCCTTGAGTAATTTCAATGAATCAATGGAATGAATTAAATGCACAAAAGGAGCGATGTACTTTACCTTATTGGTTTGTAGATGTCCAATTTGATGCCAACGGATGTCAGTTGGTAGTAGAGTTTGTTTCTCCACCATTTCTTGAACACGGTTTTCGCCAAAATCTAAAATTCCAGAGTCATAAGTTTTTTGTAATTCTTCCAAACTTCTGGTTTTAGTGACAGCGATTAATTTAGCTAAACTGTCTCTAAGTTCGTGTTGAATGGATATGATATTTTCGGGAATAGACATTTGTTGGATTATGGAAA
>JBILRJ010000222.1:0-5242 GCA_044372695.1 Spirosomataceae bacterium | reverse complement strand
AAAACCAAAAAAGAATTTGGTTCAGGAAGCTATTACGCTAATTTTGGACCCATTCCAATTGTGGAAGTCAAAAGTCCTATTGTCTTAGAATCAGCGCGCGTTTATGTAGGAACCTCAGGTACAATTGTGTTCAATGTGTATGATTTTAACTCAGGAATGATCGTTTCTTCAGTTGTACGTGAATTAACGGCTACTCGTCATCAAAATGGCATCCCGACTGATCCATCAACACAAATACCTGATGACAAAAATGATCCAGGACAAATTGTGCAACTTAATTTGTCTTTCCCAGCTGCTGGGACCTATGCCATCACCCAGGAATGCTACAATGGAGCGAGTATTTTTCGAAGTAATCGAACATTAAAAGATACGGCTAATGCCGTCACCAACATTGGTTATCCCTATGAAATTGCCAATGTGATAAAAATGAACGATGCACTTTTCAATAATGAACGGATACAGTCGGGCTACTACTATTTCTACGACATGAAATTAAGGTCGTATAGTTGCCCTTCCCAACGTAAAGAAGTTGCCGTTCAAGTAAATACCTCTCCGGCAATTAAAATAACACCCAACGGTAAGAAAAGCTTTTGCTCGTCGGATCAATCGAGTGTCACCATTGTGGCCAATTCGAATGACAATCCAACCTACCAATGGCAATTGAATGGAAATGACATCAAGGGAGCTACTTCATCCACCTACACAACAAGTTTATCAGGTAGATTTTCTGTAAAAGGAAGTGTTTCAGGAGCTTGCCCAGCACTTTCAGACACCTTAGATTTGAAATTCAGCACACCAATTCCCCCATTTATTTCTTACAGTCAGGGAATTTTGAAGACCTCCAATGGATCAAATATCCAATGGTTTTTAGGCGAATCGGCCATTAAAAATGCCACAACTGAGAGTTTCATCCCCGTAGTTTCAGGAACCTACAAAGTACAACTGAAGGACACTAATGGCTGTTTATCTACGTCAGACATCATCAATGTCAGTATTTTGGCCACAGAAAAAGAAAATCCATTCAAAGCACTCACCGCATTTCCAAATCCGGTAAATGAATCAGTTAAAATCGGATTGCCAGATGGATTAAATGCAAGCAGCTATGATGTTGAAGTATTTGACATGGAAGGTAAAGTTGTTTTATCAAAAACCTGCTCGATGGACAGCATGGATAAAACCTTGACCTTGGATGTGTCTCAATTAAGTGCTGGGATCTACTTAATTCGAATTCCTGGAACTCAAACTCAAGCAGTTAAGATTGTAAAATATTAACCAGTTTTCTTCCAAAAGAAGCTCCTAGAAGCATGCTGCTTAATTCCAAAGGAGCTTCTTTTAAGGTTATTTCCTTCACGATTGAGGAACAATCGATGGACCAATCATGGGCGAATTTTTGCCAAATATGAGCTTTCATCTCTGGAGTAGCATCTGCTGAATAAATTCCCAATAGCCTCGTTCCTCTCAAAATAAAAGGATAAATCTGTAAATTCAATTCCGTACCAGAGGCCATTCCACAAGCTGCTACCGCAGCCGAATGCTTTAAGGATTTAATGATTTTGACCAATACCTCGCCACCTAAAGTGTCAATGGCTCCAGCAAATTGCATGGGATAAATCGCTCTCTTTTGATCCTCCAAAAAATCTTGTCGCAACATCACCTTCTTAGCTCCAAGTTTCAACAAAAATTCACTTGCCTCCGCTTTACCTGTCAAGGCAATAACCTCATATCCTAATTTTTTCAATAAGAGAATGCTCAACATCCCTACTCCTCCGGTTGCACCGCTAACGATGATTTCTCCAGAATCCGGCTGCACGCGGTTCTCTTGCAAAGCTTGCACAGCCAATCCAGCCGTTAGACCAGCGGTACCCAATTCCATGGCTTTCTTTAATCCCAAATTTTCTGGAATGGGTAGGACCCATTGGGCAGGAACAGAAATTCGTTCAGATAAACCGCCGTTTGTGTTCATCCCTAGATCGAAACCTGTTACCAAAACCTCTTGACCTACCTGAAATTGTTGGCTTGTGTCGCAAATGACTGTTCCAGCAGCATCAATTCCGGGGATGTGAGGAAAATTTTTAGTGATTCCTTTATGTCCACTTGCCGACAAAGCATCTTTGTAATTTAATGAAGAATAATGCACCTGAATGCTTACTTCATGCGAGGTCAGAAATTTCAATGGAACCTGAGAAAGGGCAGTTTCGAATTTCCCTCCTTCTAATTCCTTCGTCAGTAAAGCAGTAAATGTATTCATTAGATTACTTTTTTATCCAAATAAAAATCATTCTTGGTGATTTTCTTTCATCAAAAATATTTAATTGATAATCTCCTAATAAATCAATTAAATGCAAGCCTGCTGTTTGGGCATAAGCAATGAAATCGTTTTTAGAAATGAGCTCCACCTTTTCAACAAAATGGTATTTCTCACCTTCGGCTTCAAAATCGATGGATTTAAATAAATAACCATTGGATTCCCAACGCTTAATCAAAAATTGAATACCTTCTCGGTAAAGGGTTTCATGTTCTACCAAGTTAGCCAACACCTGCACGGGATTAAAAAAATCCATGAGAAGAACACCTCCCTTTTTTAATGCATTGGCCAAGACGTAAAAGGCTTTTTGATTTTCAAGTTTTTCATCAAAGTATCCAAAGCTGGTGAAAAAATTAAAAATAACATCGTAGTGATTAACCTTGGGCAAAGATTCTCGTAAATCATGTTGAAAAAAATGCAAACCATCAGATTCAGCTAATTTCGCCTCGTTGATATTACTTGGCGAAAGGTCGAAGGCGGAAACACGAAAACCTAAATCAAATAAAATTTTGGCATGTCTTCCTTTGCCACAGGCGACATCCAATACCTCTGAATTGAGTGGAATCGACAATTTTTTTTGCAAAGCTTTGATGAAATCTCCGGCCTCCGTTTCATCTCGTTTGGCATACAAAATGTGGTAATAAGGTGAGTCAAACCAAGCACTGAACCACTCCTCCTCTTTTACCATTATTTACGAATGTTTGGATTGCTTAAAAAATCTTGATAAGCAAGTTCTATTCCACTAGATAACTCGATGCTATGCTTCCAACCTAAGGCATGTAATTTACTTACATCCATCAATTTCCTTGGGGTACCATCTGGCTTGGAAGAGTCCCATTTAATTTCTCCTGCAAAACCTACAATTTTTTTCACGGCTTGAGCCAACTCTAAGATGCTTACATCAATACCTGTGCCGATATTAACCAATTCTGCCTCATGGTAATTTTCCATGAGGAACAAACAAGCTGCCGCTAAATCATCTGCATGAAGAAATTCGCGCATGGGAGAACCCGTACCCCATAATTCCATGAATGGTTTATTTGCCAATTTTGCTTCGTGAAATTTTCGAATCATAGCAGGCAAAACATGGGAATTTTCCAGGGAGTAATTATCATTAGGCCCATAGAGATTAGTGGGCATAACAGAAATAAAATTGCACTGATATTGTGCCCGATAGGCCTCACACATTTTAATACCAGCGATCTTTGCAATGGCATAAGGCTCATTGGTTGGTTCCAAAAAACCACTCAATAAATATGATTCCTTTAGAGGTTGGGGGGCAAGTTTGGGATAAATGCAGGAGGAACCTAAAAACATCAATTTTTTTACCTTATTTAGGTACGATTGATGGATGACATTATTTTGAATCTGTAAATTTTCATACAAAAAATCGGCTCGATAGGTATTATTGGCAACAATTCCACCCACTTTAGCCGCTGCTAAAAATACATAATCAGGCTTCTCAAGTTCAAAAAAAGATTGAACATCGGCTTGATTTTTTAAATCCAATTCGGAAGAATTTTTTACTAATAAATTTTCATATCCCAAAGATGCCAAGCGGCGAACAATCGCCGAACCTACCATCCCATTGTGACCTGCCACATAAATTTTCGCTTGCTTTTCCAAATGAATGTATTTCGATTAAATAACTGATAAAAAACACACAAAAATACATAAACTACCGCATCTAATCATTTAAATTCCTATTTTTGGAAAATTTTTTTGAAGCAATCACGTTTCCACACAAATGATTCAAAAGTTATTCTTGCTCTTTTTGTTGAGTACCGCTATCAACTTCTTTAGCATGGCTCAAAACAAAGCTGTTTTTTCTAATAAAAAGCCTTTGATTGATACCACCGTAAAATCCAAAGGTTTTTTGGGTGGAAGGCTCGAAACAGGATTGGAAAAAGGCATCGATCAAGTTAAAAACATTAAAAAAGAAAGCGCAGAATGGAAAAAAGAATCCAAGGCGTTCATCGAAGAAATGGGTTTAAAAAACCTAGGTGCTAAATCTGCCAAACTTGCCAAAAATTTAAAGAAAAAAATCATTCAAAAGGATGAATACGAAGGAGTGAAAACCGAAAGACGCTTGGGGCAATACGGCAATGGTACTAGAGCATCTTATGAAGAAATCAATGTGGTCAAATATGTAGAAGATGAATCCATCAGTCCATATGTCCAAGAAATTTGGTGGTTCGATCCAGCTCAATCTCGGATTGTGAATACCTCTCTCAAAGACAATAAAACTGCGCAAATTTGTCACGGACCATTCAAGAGGTACGTGAATCAAATTTTGGTGGAACAAGGTTATTTCTACATGGGCGCTAAAGATGGACGTTGGGAAAATTATGGCCCTGAATTTGAATTAGAAAACAAACAATATTTTAAACGTGGCTTCCCTGCAGCATCAAACCTTTCGTATTTTGATGCAGAAATGAAAAAAATCAAGGAAGTAATTCCCAAAGTATATGGAAAAGTAAATGGGCAATACCTTTCTTTTTTTGCCAATGGACAAATTCGTGAGGAAGGGAAATTTGATGACAGCGTTAAAGTTGGCAGATGGCGAGAATTCCACGAAAAAGGCACAGGCGGGCGACTAAAAAAAGAATGGCGATTTGGGAAAGACAAATTCGACTCGAAAGACGGAATTTTAATTCAAGAAAGAGACAACCAGTCAAAAATTATTTATCAGAATCCGCAGAAATTTGATTAAAATTACAACATGAAACACTGGGTACTTTTCATTATCTACTTTCTTGCAACAAACTTTCATTCTAACGATGTTATGGTGAAAGGAAGATTAATGGACAATAGAGTTGAAATAATCCCATCGAAATGCTATTTATCCAATAACACCAAGCCACAAAATTCTTTTGCAAACATTATTTTGAACTCTCCTTTTACCCAACAAGAAGAGGGTCAAGATGAAGATGAGAG
>JBILRJ010000026.1:0-19130 GCA_044372695.1 Spirosomataceae bacterium | reverse complement strand
AAAAAAATTAGCCAATAAATTGCATTTCTGTCAAAGAAATAGGGAAATAGTAAATTTAAATTCGCTATTAAACATACGTTTAGAACTAACCCTAATGAAAATTTCAACTCTTAATTCTAATAACTAACAACTAATAACTAAATCTTTATGTCTTTGCTAGATATTTTCGCCACTTCCGCCGGATTTCCTTTCCAAATGCTCCAAGGCTCTGTTTTTTGACGGGTAATGTTAGCCCCCATGGCTATTAAAGTTCCTTCCCCTAAAACAGTTTGGTCACGAATCGTGGCATTTACACCAAAAAAGCAATAATCGCCTACCTGACAACCACCCGATAATACGACATGCGAAGTAAAAAATACATGATTCCCGATTTTGCTGTGATGGCCAATGTGATTTCCTGACCAAAGAACGCAATCATCCCCGATTGTAACATAAGGCTGAATGGTATTGTCCTCTAAAATAAAGCAGTTTTTCCCGATTTTATCTGTCAAGACCGTCGCCCGCGAACTGATGTAAGAAATGTAATCATATCCTTTCTCTAAACCCGTCTCATACACACGCGCTCGAACTTGATTCATTTGTCGCTCCGTCAAGGGAACAAAAAACTTGTATTCTGTAGGTGAATAAACCGTCTCTACCGTTTCAAAAGGAACCAATGGCAAACCATGAAAATGCGGTTCCTTGATGTATGCCTCCTCCACAGTGAATGCAACGACTTCGTGCTCACTATCTGTTTGAAGGTAAAACAATGCTAATTCAGCTGTTTGTGTATTTCCAAAAATTACAACTTTTGCCATATTGATTTAATTAGAATAGGGGAACTCCTGTCATTTCTTTGGGTTGCTCAACACCCATTAATTTCAGTATGGTTGGAGAAACATCTCCCAATTTGCCATTGTTCAAAGTCGGATGGAAATCCTTATCAACAAAAATACAAGGTACTAAATTCGTCGAATGAGCAGTATTCGGAGATCCGTCTTCGTTGATCATGAAATCAGCGTTTCCGTGATCAGCAATGATGATGAAGGAATAACCATGTTTTAATCCTGCTTGGACAACTTTTTCTGCACAAGCATCCACTGTTTCTACTGCCTTTACCACAGCCTCGAAGACTCCAGTATGCCCAACCATGTCCGGATTAGCAAAGTTCAAACAAACAAAATCCACTTCCTCTTTTTCCAATTCTGGAATCAAGGCATCTCTCAATTCGCCAGCAGACATTTCTGGTTGCAAATCATAGGTTGCCACTTTCGGCGAATTTCTCAAAATATTGCTTTGACCCATGAAAGGTTGCTCTCGGCCACCTGAGAAAAAGAATGTAACGTGGGGGTATTTTTCCGTCTCAGCAATTCGAATTTGCTTTTTTCCAGCACCCTCTAACACCTCGCCCATGGTCATGGGCAAATTTGAATCATTGAAAATGACGTTTACCCCAACAAATTCTTTGTCGTATTCAGTCATCGTCAAATAATACAAATTCAACTTGTGCATATTTTCCTCATGAAAATCTTTTTGAGTAAGCGCCTGCGTGATTTCTCGACCTCTATCAGTACGGAAATTGAAACAAATAACCACATCACCCTCTTGAATTTGAGCGACCGGACTGCCATCGGCATTTGTCATGATAATTGGCTGAATAAATTCATCCGTAACTCCCGCAGCATAACTATCCTTGATGGACTGAAGTACATCCGTAGAGGTATTTCCCTCCGCATCTACCATGGCCTTGTAAGCCAGTGCTACTCGCTCCCAGCGATTATCCCGATCCATGGCAAAATAACGACCCACAACAGAAGCAATTTTGGCCCCCGTTTTTAAGGTATGATCATACAAATCCGTCATGAATTTTAAGCCTGACTTAGGATCCGTATCTCTTCCATCTGTGAATGCGTGGACATAAACATGCGGCAAGCCCGCCTCTTGAGCAGAACTTAATAATGATTTCAAATGCTCAATGTGCGCATGAACACCCCCATCTGAAACTAATCCTATGAAATGAACCGCTTTTTTTTGATCCTTTGCAAAAGCAAAAGCCTTGGCCAATTCAGGCTCTTGGCCCAAAGTATTTTCCTTGACCGCTTTATTGATTCGAACTAAGTTTTGATAAACCACTCGGCCAGCACCTAAATTCATATGTCCAACTTCCGAGTTCCCCATTTGCCCTTCAGGCAAACCAACGGCTAAGCCCGATGCCTCAAGTTTGGAATGTGGGTATTGGTGGTACAAAGAACTAATAAAAGGAGTTTTGGCCGCATCAATGGCTGAAACTTTGGGATTTGTGGCAATTCCCCAACCATCTAATATCATTAATACTACTTTCTTTTTCAACGTCTATTTATTTAAAAAAACCTTGCAAAAATAACCAAAAAAGATGAAACTCTTTTGAACTTGTCACGCTAATTTAAACGCCACTCAATTCTTTAACAAGAGGTCATAGTTTTGGCTGGTTTCAACAATATCTTTCACCTCAATCACATTTTTATCGCAGCCTTTTAACCCTAAATAAATCATCGACTTCCCTACTTCTTCCAAAGTTGACACCATGGAGGGCATCCATTTTCTCAAAAAAGGATACATCCATTGAACGTAGCGATAAAACGGTAAAGCATTTTTAAGTCCCACGGTGGGGAATATCAAGGACGGCCTAAACGCATAAAATCGATTAAAACCCATCAATGCCAAATCATTTTCCGTTTTCCCTTTTACCCTTGCCCACATAATTCGGCCATTTTCTGTCCGGTCAGTTCCAACGCCAGATACATAAATAAAGGACATGTTTGCATTGTTAGGTAATATGGCTTTAGCAAAAGCCGTGGTCAATTGATGGGTTTTTTGGGTATAGTCGATTTCGTTCATGCCCAAGGAAGAAACTCCCAAACAAAAAAAACACGCATCATAATCTTTCACCAAAGGTGTTATCTCCGCAGGCTGCATAAAATCGGCTAAAATAAGTTCTTTTATTTTAGCATGCTGAATGCCACATGGGCGCCTGCCAATGATCAAAACCTCTTGGATAAAGGGCGACAATAGACATTCATGCAAGACGCCTTCTCCTACCATACCTGTTACACCGGTAATAATTACTTTGATTTGTGATTTTTCCATCGTAGAATTGGGAATCTTTTATCATTTCCCGCTTAAATTTATTTTAAAAATGAACAACAGACGTAAATTTTTACAAACATCAGGAATTTTTGCTACAGCATCTGCTTTTGGCACATCAAATTCCATAGGATCAGGAAAAATGAATTTCATCCATCACGTATTATTTTGGGCGAAGAATCCCAGCAATGAAGCCGAAAAATCGCAGCTTCTAAAAGCCCTTAAATCATTGGGAACACTTCCTATGATTCAATCTGCCCACGTTGGCAAACCGGTAATTACGGAATTTGACAAACCGGTTACCGAAGGATCTTATACCTTCTCCGTCGTGCTTATCTTTGAAAATGCGGAAAAAGAAAACGAATATCTGCACCATCCACTCCACATCAAATTCATTGAAGAAAACAAACATCTGTGGGGAAAAGTTCAAGTAGTCGACTCCCAAGAAATTTAAAGGATTCGAAGGTGTTGGATTTGAATAAATGCGAGAATTGGACCCATTCGAAATGGCTCATTCATTTCTCGCATGATTCATTCATGCTAAGACTTCCATTAAAAAGAGAAATGTTTTTACCTTTGTCATTCTTTAACATACCGAATAAATCATTTTACCTGCTGTTAAGGAAATAAATTCCCATGCCAAAAAAGCGCATTGTTTTATTTGATATAATAACCGATGGCCACCATCCGGATTATCTGTATAATTTAATGCTTTACTATGGAGGGAATCCCGCGGTTGAACTGTGGGTAATAACAGGCGAATCTTTCACCAACTACCTCAAACAGTTTCAGCCAGAAGGCCAATCAGCTTGGGAAAATGTTTTTATTCGACTGATCCCGCAAGCGGAAATTAATGCCCTTCATCAAAAATCTATTTACCAGCGTTCTGTTATTGAATGGAATTTGATGTTAAAACATGCGCAAGAATTGCGGGCTGACCATGTTTTGGTGATGTACCTCGACTATTTTCAGTTGGGAATTATTTTGGGAAAGACGACAAATTTGTCAATTTCTGGAATTTATTTTCGGCCAAATTTCACTCAAGATCCCCGTTCTTTGTACGGGAAATTCAAAAAAAATGTACTGAAATTGGCTATGAACTCGGGGAAGTTAAAGAACCTTTTTGTCTTAGAAGCCCCTGTTCAGAATGAATTACAAAAATTAAGTTCCAAGGTACAGGTGCGAGTTCTCTGCGAACCTGTTCAATATTTTGAAATAAACGAAGAGGAAAGACAAATATTTGCCGAAAAATATCCTAAAAAAAAGCCTAAAATTGACTTTTTGAATTTTGGCTATTTGGATGAGCGAAAAGGAATTGAGGTGTTTTTGGAAGCTTGCCAACATTTATCCCCTGCGCAGATAGAACAAATTTCCTTGACGCTGGTAGGGCCCGTTCATCCCGAATACCAAAGTAAAATTGAGGCGCAAATCGCACAGCTTAAAGGCCTAGAAGTCAGGAAAATTTGGGGTTATTTACCCGCTAGAGAAGTTCAAATAACCTTTGATTCCACAGACTGGGTATTGGTACTTTATCGAAATCATTTAGGATCTAGTTCCGTATTGGTCAGAGCCGCTCTGGCTGGCAAGCCCGTTTTGAGTACGCATTTAGGTCAAATTGGTCAACTGACCACTTCACATGATTTAGGCGCTGTGGTAGACATCCTTCAAACCCAAGAACTCACCAAACTACTTGTAAAAATCATTGATCAAAAAATGGAAATTCACCAAGCTTCCATTGAGAAATTTGCCTCCGAAAATTCGATTAAAGCTTTTGGGGATGCCATCAACCACGCATTGCAGTAATAATTGAGGAGACTGCAAAAGCCGTATTCAAATTCCTTTCTCCTATCAACGAATTTTATCTATACTCTTATCTCTTTTCTCTTTACTTTGTGTTATTTTTGATCCCCGATTAAAAAATCTAAAACAAATACAAATGGATTACCTAGCTGGCTTGAATGAGCCTCAAAGAAAAGCTGTTGAACACATCGATGGTCCCTTGATGATTATTGCAGGTGCAGGCTCAGGTAAAACCAGGGTTTTAACCTATCGAACAGCACATCTGATTGCCAAGGGAATTGATCCTTTTCAAATTTTATTATTAACATTTACCAACAAAGCTGCTGGCGAAATGCGCCATCGTATCGAATCAGTGATTGGTACAGAGGCAAGGAATATTTGGATGGGTACTTTCCACTCCGTTTTTGCCAAAATCCTACGCTTTGAAGGAACAAAATTAGGCTATACCTCAAATTTCTCTATTTATGATACGGACGATTCGAAATCTTTGATTCGGGCCATCATCAAAGAACAAAATCTGGATGATAAAATATACAAGGTCAATTTGCTATTAAATCGGATTTCGAATGCCAAAAACCGACTAATCGGTCCGGAGCAATATGCCAATAGTGCCATCTTATCAGAGGAAGATCGTTTTGCCAAAATTCCCCGAATGGCGGAAGTGTATAAAATTTATACCACCCGCTGTTTTCAAGCCAATGCGATGGATTTTGATGATTTACTGTATCAAACAAATATTTTGTTTCGAGACCATTTAGATGTGTTGAATAAATATCAACACAAATTCAAACACGTCATGGTGGATGAGTTTCAAGATACCAATGTGTCGCAATATTTGATCACCAAAAAATTATCAGCAGTCAATCGGAATATTTGTGTAGTGGGCGATGATGCCCAAAGTATCTATGCATTTCGGGGCGCTGATATTCAAAATATCCTCAATTTTGAACGAGATTATTCCGACTTGACCACCATCAAATTGGAAGAAAATTATCGATCTACCCAGAGCATCGTTGCGGTGGCCAACTCGGTTATTGCTCGCAATAAAAACCAACTGAAAAAGAATGTTTTTACCTCCAATGAACGAGGAGATGAAATCGAAATTATTCGGGCGGGTAGCGATAACGAAGAAGGCAGAATCATCGCCTCCACCATTTTTGAAACCAAACAAAAAGAAGGATTGAAGTGGTCTGATTTTGCCATTCTATATCGAACAAATGCTCAATCGAGGTCTTTTGAAGAGTCATTGCGCCGTTTAAATATCAAATATCGAATCATAGGAGGCTTGTCTTTTTATCAAAGAAAAGAAATTAAGGACGTGCTTTCTTATTTGCGATTTGTCGTGAATCAAAACGATGAAGAGGCATTTAAGCGAATCATCAATTTACCCAAAAGGGGAATTGGAGATACAACCATTGCCAAAATAGCTGTTACAGCGAATGAAACCAATGTGTCAGTTTGGGAAGTCGTTTCCAATATCCAACAATTTCAAGGTGCACGCGGCATGGCTGCCATTGAAAATTTTGCCGATTTAATTAAGTCGTTCAAAATCATGGTAGAGGTAGAACACAAAGACGCCTATGAAGTCGCTAATCACGTAGCAAAGGCCTCTGGCTTGATGCGTGAGCTCTACGAGGACAAAACCGTTGAGGGCTTGGCCCGATATCAAAACTTGCAAGAATTGCTCAATGCCATTAAGCAATTTGTGGATTCGGAAGAAAATGAAGATAAATCGCTGGCTACTTTTTTGCAGTCGGTTTCTTTATTAACCAATGCCGATACTGAGGAGGATCCCAAAGACAAGGATAAAGTAACATTAATGACCATTCACTCGGCAAAGGGATTGGAGTTTAAAAATGTCTTTTTAGTAGGATTGGAAGAGGATCTTTTTCCGAGTCAAATGATGTTGCAGAGTCAAAGTGATCTTGAGGAAGAGCGCCGATTATTTTATGTGGCCATCACACGAGCCGAAAAGAAACTAATGATGTCTTATGCCGAATCGAGGTATCAATTTGGCCGATTGAAGAGTTGTGAACCTAGTCGCTTTTTGGAGGAGATTGATCCTCAATATTTAAAAATGGCTAAATTACAGGGCAAAAAAGAAGTTCAGGCATTCCGCCCTGTGAATAAAACGGGTTTTACCCAAAAATCATCTCCTGCACCCTCAGCAGCACAATTGATTCAAAAGCCTAGTAACAATACCAATTACCAACATGTGTCAAGTGCAGAATTCAAAGCCTCAGAAGCCTTAGAAATTCAAGCTGGGCAACGAGTGGAGCATCAAAAATTCGGATTTGGAACCGTGAACAAATTGGAAATCAATGGATCTGAACGAAAAGCCTTCATCACCTTCGAAAAAGGAGTTGGCGATAAAACCTTATTGTTGAATTTTGCGAAATTGATGATTGTAAGGTAGAAGAGAGAAGAGAAAAGAGAAAAGAGAGAAGAGAGAAGAGAGAAAAAAGAAATAGAAAAGATAAGCCTCTTAAGTCATAAATGATATGGTTTCCTATCCATTCAAACCTTGGTTAATCCAATCTGTCGGAGTCATATTTTTTTCTTCCTTAAAGGCATTATAAAAAGTTGCCCTATTTTTAAATCCTGAATCGCTAGCAACACCAAAAATAGATTTATTGGCATGTGCATTAGTTTTAAACAATTCAATGGCATAATCTACTCGCATTTGATTTCGCAACTTTGGAAATGGGATTTTAATAACCTTACTAAAACAATCTGTAACTCTTTTCTGAGGAATATCTAATTGCTTAACAATATCGTGTATAGAAAAATCAGGAGACAAATAAGGTTTTTCTTGGTTCAAAAAGTTGATTATCCGAGTTGTGTCCAGAACCAATTCTTGGTTCATCAATTTATCTTCTTTTTCCTCCTTTGAAAAACGATTCATGATTCGTAAATAAAAGGTCAAATCTGAATTAATTGAATTATCATATACATAACTAGGAAATGCCATAATGGATAAAGGCATAACCATCGTTAAAAGACCTACCGTTTCGGTATGAGCCAGTTCCTTAAAAAAGTAATGAAATATTGAAATAATACTTATCGTAATAAAATTAATAATTAACATTATACCGATTTGTAAAATAGATAAATAGGATTTCTTACTTAGTGAAAGTTGGTATCGTTTAAGATTCAGAAAAAGCAAAGAGATGGAAACCACACCAGTAAATGGATTATATATATCACTTACAATGTTCGCTACTGAATACTTAAACCAAAAAAATCTTGTATTAGCTAATTGCCCATTCGGATTATCGAATAGCTGTATTTTATCTGAAATAGATAATTGAAAATAGGGTAAATAATAAATTATAGCCAGGATTAAGGTAATTGATGATAGGATAATATATGGCTTCAGTATTTTGGGCTTTTTAAAGATGCTTTTCAAATAGAGTAATAAAAAGGGTACAGGCACAAAACCTATCAATCCATGAAGAAGTATGATCCGTAAAAAGATGGGATTTTGTTCAAAGTCTGCAATAGGAAAAGTCATCGCAAATATCTTAACATAAATGCTAAGGATAGCGGCAACGGCAAAAACGATTCCTTTATTTTTATCGAAATGGTTTTTAAGCAAAATGAAAATTAACAAAAAAATAAGAATGAGATTTACCTTAAACATGATTGATATAAAATTGAATAATTAGAGCAGAATTAAAATAAACTTAGTCAAATAAAATTTATTTTAAACAAGTCCAATTCATCTTATTGTCTAAAATTTTTCAAAATAGACATGTCCAATTGGGTAAAATAATTTTATTCAAGTCCTTTCTCCGAATTTTGAAACCGAATTAGACAATTCCAGTTGAAAGAAATTCAATCTGGTAAAAAAAGTGTTCTTAATAATTTTATTTCAAAAAAGTGTTCTTAATAATCAAAAACTCGATTTACCGATTTACATGGAAACTATTTTTTTTAGTTTTCATTGGTTCTGCCGTGCAAGCCCAACAATTCAAATTGAACCAAGGCATAACACTTACGCAATTCAACTACCAAGATAATCAAGGACAACTTATTCAAGGGCTAAAACGTGGTTCAGGTCTTGCGTTTCAATTGTCCTATCACAAAGCCCAACTGGTCGATTCCTCAAAATACATTCTTGAACAAAGTCCTATGTCGATTTACTTGGGTCAAAATCCAAAATTGGCGCGACTACTAAGCATGATCAATTACGATTTGGGCATTCAATTCAATCAATTAAATGCAGTTGGGGATATTCAAAATTTTGCCTTCAGCTATCAAACAGATTATGTGGGTCTTCAAGGAAAACTGGGGCTTCGTATACCTTTACCTTTTTCTAGCTCGATCAACTTGCAAGGAATTGTCAGTCTGAATAAAATCATGCATGGGAATCAGTTGATTCAGAATCGTTACATCGATCTTAGCGAAGATGCGCAATTTTCCCAACTCAAAATGATGGCCGGATACGGTGCCGAATTGGAGAAAATGTTCTCAGGGAAATTGGCTTGTTTTATTGCCTATCAACAAAGCCAAACACTCAATTCAAATCCAGTGGGTAATTCAACACTTGATTTTACCCCAAGCATTTTTTCCATCGGTATTCGCTTTTTGAATTAATCATCCACTATGACTAGAATTTTTACCCTAGGAATATTATTGTTGATATCGCTTGTTGGTCAGGGGCAGTATCTGAAAATGGCAACATTATCCTCTTCGGGTGGGACAGTCTCAAAAGGAGGAAATTGCATGTCTTATGTACTTGGGCAATCTAGCGTTATTTCAGGGACTGTAAAGAGTCAAGGAATCATGATTCGACAAGGGTTTAAACAACCGTTTGGACTTCAAAAAACCAAGGAACGAACAAGTCTCTTGCAGATTTTTGAGGAAGAAAGCCCTTGGTCTTATGTAACATTCCCGAATCCATTTGTAGACCGTTTGACAGTCCGATTTGACCGACCTACGGCCAATCCTATCGTTCTTCAAGTCTATGACATACAAGGAAAAGTCTTGTGGCAAGACGATTATGCTGCGCAAACACAAGAAATCATGCTTGAAAAATTCCAAGCTTTCAAAGCCGGCAAATACATCTTACAGGTTATTCAAAAAGGAAAAACCATGAATCAATCACTCATCAAACTAAGTAATTAAGACCAATTAATATAAATACCATTCAATTTATCGACATGAAAAAAAATCTATTCCTTACACTATTTTTTTGTCTTGTAACTTTAGTAGGCCTTTATGGTCAATCCGCCAATAAATCTCTCAATTACCAAGCTGTGATTTTAGATCCCAAGTCGATTGATATCCCTGGTGCAAGTCTCACTGGACAGCCTTTGTCGAAAGGTAAGGTTTGTTTGAAATTTACTTTATTAAATCTAGAAGGAAACGTGGATTATGAAGAATTTCAAGAAACCACCACTGATGAATATGGACTAGTAAGCCTTTCCGTAGGAAAAGGCACTTTCATCGCTGGAACATATAAGAATTTTCAAAGCATCGTTTGGGATGCAAATATGAAAAGCATGAAGGTGGCTGTGAGCTATGATGGATGCAATAGTTTTAAACAAGTAAGTACCCAGGTACTAAATTTTACCCCATATGCACTTTATGCTGAGGCGGTGGATTATAAAAATGTGAGGGACACACCTACAAAAGTCTCTCAATTCTCCAATGACACTGGCTACTTGATTCCCAAGGATCTAGATCCGTTAAAAGCAGATATTAATATAAATTCGGCAGATATCAAAAGCAATACCAGCCAAATCGCTTTAGCCAATCAAACAATTGCTGATAATAAGAAAAGTAGCGAAGACGCATTTCTGATTGTCAATCAAAACATTAAAAGCATAGATGTAAAAGTGGCAGACAACACGGCAGATATCAAAAACAATGCCAGCCAAATCGCTTTAGCCAATCAAACAATTGCTGATAATAAGAAAAATAGCGAAGACGCATTTCTGATTGTCAATCAAAGCATTAAAAGCACTGATATAAAAGTAGCAGACAACACGGCAGATATCAAAAATAATACCAGCCAAATCGCTTTAGCCAATCAAACAATTGCTGATAATAAGAAAAATAGCGAAGACGCATTTCTGATTGTCAATCAAAACATTAAAAGCACTGATATAAAAGTAGCAGACAACACGGCAGATATCAAAAACAATGCCAGCCAAATCGCTTTAGCCAATCAAACAATTGCTGATAATAAAAAAAGTAGCGAAGACGCATTTCTGATTGTCAATCAAAGCATTAAAAGCACTGATATAAAAGTAGCAAACAACACGGCAGATATCATAAGCAATGCCAGCCAAATCGCTACAGCCAATCAAACGATTGCTGATAATAAGAAAAGTAGTGAAGATGCATTTCTGATTGTCAATCAAAGTATTAAAAACACAGATTTAAAAGTTGCGGAAAACAGGACAATTATAAATGATCATAGTAGCTCTATCGGTACGATTAATGCCAAACTCAACGACCAGCAAAATCAGATTTCCGATAACCGCAATCAGATTTCAGCGACTAACAATAGTTTAAATAATCAGATAGGAGGATTGCAGGGTCAAATTAATACCACCAATTCAAACTTAAGTGACTTATCGGGAACTGCTGAAGTAGTCTCGAATAAGTCAATTTCAATCACTCTAGGAGGTGCTAATCCTTCAGACCAATTGTACCCGAGCCAAAAAGCAGCTAAAGCTTATGTTGATAATGCAATTTATGATGCTGTCGGAACAGGAGTAGCAGATGCAACAACCTTGGCTCCAGGTAAAGTACAACTGGCTGGTGATCTGGGCGGAACAGCTACCTCTCCCACCGTACCAGCATTGGCCAATAAAGAAAACTCGAGTAATAAATCTACTAGTGTTCAAACCGACGCCTCATCTGATAGTAAATATCCATCCGTAAAAGCCGTGAAAGATTATGTGGACCAAGCTACCACGGGAATCGCTTTGCAGGCTACGGTGGACGGGAAAGCAGATAAAAATTCTCCCACATTTACTGGAACACCCGTTTTACCCACAAGAACTATAGCCGTAACGCAATCGGCCAATGATAATTCCACTAAATTAGCGACCACGGCTTTTGTCCAGCAAGCCACAGCGGCTGGGATTATCGACGCTTCATCTTCTACGAAAGGGAAGCTAAAATTAAGTGGTGATTTAGGCGGAACAGCCGATTCACCAACCGTACCAGGTTTAGCAACCAAAGCAAATATTTCAGATGTCAACACATCCTTGTCATCAAAAGAAGATGCATCCAATAAATCAACCGCCACGGCCTTAGGATCAAGCGACGTATTATATCCATCCCAAAAAGCAGTAAAAATCTATGTGGATTCCCAGATTGCTTCCGCTACTATTGCAGATGCAGACGCATCGACCAAAGGAAAAATTCAGCTTGCTGGCGATTTATCTGGTACAGCATCTTTTCCAACAGTTCCAGGTTTGGCAACAAAGGCTGATACAAGTTCTGTCAATACGGCTTTAGCTTTGAAAGCAAATGCCTCTGATGTGAGTAGTTCATTAGCTGCAAAAGCCGACACAAGTTCCGTGAATTCTGCTCTCGCTTTGAAAGCAAATGCCTCTGATGTGAGTAGTTCATTAGCTGCAAAAGCTGATACAAGTTCTGTGAATCCTGCTTTGGCACTAAAAGCCCCTTTGGCTTCGCCAACTTTTACAGGAACTCCTAGTTTACCCACAGGAACAACGGGCGTTACTCAAGCAGCCGGAGATAATTCCACCAAATTAGCCACCACCTTTTATGTGGATCGAAGCATTGCTGCTGGTGCGCCAGATGCCACTAATACAACTTTAGGTAAAATACGATTGTCAGGTGATTTAGCTGGTACAGCGGATGATCCCACTGTTCCAGGTTTATCCCTAAAAGCCGACACAAGCTCAGTGAATTCGGCTCTCGCTTTGAAAGCAAATGCCTCTGATGTTAGTAGTTCTTTAGCCGCAAAGGCTGACACAAATTCGGTCAATACAGCTTTAGCTTTAAAAGCAAATTCCTCAGATGTTACAATTTCATTAGCAACAAAAGCCGATACAAGTTCAGTAAATTCGGCTCTCGCTTTGAAAGCAAATTCCTCTGATGTGAGTAGTTCCTTAGCTGCAAAAGCCGACACAAGTTCTGTGAATTCGGCTCTCGCTTTGAAAGCAAATTCCTCTGATGTGAGTAGTTCCTTAGCTGCAAAAGCCGACACAAGTTCTGTGAATTCGGCTCTGGCATTGAAAGCCAATTCAACAGATGTTAGTAGTTCCTTAGCAGCAAAAGCAGATACACGTTCTGTAAATACCGCTCTCGCTTTGAAAGCAAATGCCTCTGATGTTAGTAATTCATTAGCTACAAAAGCAGATACTAGTTCAGTAAATTCGGCTCTCGCTTTGAAAGCCAATTCTGCAGATGTCAGCAATTCATTAGCCGCAAAAGCAGACACGAGTTCAGTATATTCTGCTCTCGCTTTGAAAGCAAATTCAACAGATGTTAGTAGTTCATTAGCAGCAAAGGCAGATACAAGTGCAGTCAATACTGCTTTGGCTTTGAAAGCTCCTTTGGCTTCTGTGGTTCCCTACACTGGTGCTAACCAAGCAGTGGACCTGGGTGTTTATGATTTGAAGGTGAACGGAATTACGGTCGGTAAAGGCGGTGGAAGTGATAGTACTAACACAGCAATCGGCTTAAATGCACTTAAAGATAATACAACAATAGGTATTTATAACACAGCCAGCGGCACATATGCACTTAAAACTAACACAACAGGAGGTGGAAACACAGCAAGTGGCGCTGTTGCTCTTTTATATAACACAACAGGTTCCAATAACACAGCTATTGGTGTTGGAACCCTTTCTAGTAATATAACAGGTGAGAATAACACCGCAATTGGAACTAATGCAAATGTTGGATCTGATGCTTTATTCAATGCTACAGCAATAGGCTATGACGCGGTTGTAAATACTAGCAACACCATACAATTGGGAAATACGGCTGTCACTAACGTAAACACCAGTGGTACCATTATAGCAGCAGGTATGGGATTAGGTGTAAGTGCTCCCAATGCTTCAGCAGCATTAGATGTCAATTCAACAACCAAAGGGTTTTTACCGCCACGAATGACCACTTCACAAAGAGATTCAATTTCTACTCCAGAAGCAGGTTTAACCATTTGGAATACCACAAATAAGCAATTAGAAGTTTATGATGGTTCCTATTGGAAGAATATGATAGGGCTATTAGTTTCTACACTAAGGGTGGGAGATACTTACGGAGGAGGAAAGATATTCTATATTTTTGATACAAGTGATAATGGCTATGTGAAAGGACAAACTCATGGCTTGATTGCTGCTACTGAAGATCAAACAACAGATGCAGGAATTAAGTGGTTCCCCGAAAAATACTATGGCGCAACAGGAACCTATATAGGACTAGGATTACCCAATACGCTTTCCATTATTTTATCTGCAGTACTTACAGGAACCACAAATTTGAAATCTTTTGCTGCGGGGCTTGCTAACAGTTACAGGGGTGGGGGATATATGGACTGGTATTTACCAAGCAGAGATGAATTAAATTTATTGTACCAAAATAAGGATGCCGTTGGCGGTTTTGCGACTACTGGTCATGCGACCTATTGGAGTTCTACCCAAAAGGGAACCTTAAGTTTTACCAAATTTGAGGATTTTGCTAAAGGAGTCACCGCTGCAAGGACTCAGTTTTTTTTCACCACCACTGGCCCAGATGGTAAGGCGGCAGGCACCCAGTCGGACCTTGGAATTGATAACCCAAGACGTGTTCGTGCCATTAGAATATTCTAAACTTTGAAAATCAAAAAACAAAACTTTAAATCTGAGACTTAAATTAAAGTTGGCAGTCCGGACGAAAATGGTATTGACAATTTAAGACATCTCCGCGTGGTTAGAAACTGTTAACAGTTCCAAATTCAACTCACGTTGAATTTGGTTTGCAATCATGGGCAACCTAAACTTTACGTATTGGAACCATAGCCACAACTCAGTCCCGCTGGAGAAGGTACCACATCTCTCGCAACTTTGGTTTTTATCGACGCCGTTGTTGATAAGAAATACTCACTAAGTATAAATAAGAATCTTGGAAGCTATGTTTTTTAACACCAAGTGATAAGCACGGATTAGTTGCCGAAACGCAAGATGAAAGTGCCTCAGCGACATCTATTTAACATCTTCATTAACCCTAAAAAGCAATTTTTTTGGTAGGATCTATTTTTAGCCAAAGTAAACCGCCACAAATCACCACAACTCCAATGATGCGGACAGGTATGTCCCAACTTCCCGTAGCACTTAATATATAACCAAATGCAATGGACATGATGGTCGATCCTAATTGTCCAGCCATTCCCATGGCCCCAGCCACAGCTCCTGAATTATGTCCACCAATATCCGCGGATGTCGCCCAAGAAACCGGTAAAGTAAAGTCTTTAAATGCCAATCCAAAAGCTAAAATAACGATGGAGACCATCGGATCAGCGATAAATGTAGAACTAAGCATACAACAACCTGACATGACTAATCCAAACATCCCTACCGATCTTCTTCCCCATTTTAAACCCCATTTCCGAGCAATAAAATCAGATAAAAATCCACCACTGAAACATCCAATTGTCCCTAATATAAATGGCAATGAAGCAAGAAAAGCAATGTGTGCATCATCCACCCCTTTGCCATTCTTTAAATATTTTGGCATCCAAGAAAGATAAAAATAAGCCCCATACAATAGACAATGATACATGCTCATTAAGGCCCAAACATTGGGAGTTTTAATGATTTTCAAAAAAACTTCTAAATTATTTTGAGGAATTTTTTCCTCTCTGCCTAATTCAATGTGAGCCAATTCAGCTTCCGTTATTCCAGCCATTTCCTTGGGTTCATTTTGGAACCAAAAAACCCAAAATATTGCCCAAACTATTCCTATTCCGCCAAATGTATAAAAGACATATCGCCAGCCCCAAATCGACATGATGTAAATTGAGATAAACGGGGCAAGTGCCGCACCAATCCGACTCGCAATCCAAATCACCGATTGTGCTCGACCTGCTTCTTGTTTCGGGAACCACCTGACTACAACTATTGTCGCATTGGGATATGCCCCTGCTTCTCCCATTCCAAACAAAAATCGGATAATAAATAACATGGTAAATGAATACGAAAACCCCGTTAAGATGGTAAAAAGCGACCAAGAAAGGACAATTCTAAATAGCACAGATTTAGGACCTTTATAGTCCCCCCAAAGTCCTACGGGTATTTCAATATCCCATATGCAAAGGCAAAAGCCCCCATGATCCATCCAAATTCTTTTTCACTTAAATGAAGATCTTGTGTAATTTGACTACCCGTAATTGAAATAGACGTTCTATCGATGTAGGTAATGATGGAAAATAAAGCTAATACAAATAGTACCCAAAATCGCTTTTGCATTATTTCTAAATATTTTTGCAATTATACTAGTTTAATTTGTATATAATTCCAAAAGTCAACAATTAAGATAATTTTGATAATAATGGTTCATTGCGTGAACTATGATTTGTTTGATTTTTGTGCTGGTCTGATTTTCTCTCTTCTCTCTCCAAGTTTTCTCACTTCTCTCTTCCAGTTTTCTCTCTTCTCTCTCCCAGTTTTCTCTCTCTTACCTCTTACATCATACCTCTCACCTATCACTCTATCGCTTGATTTTTTTCATTCACAATAATGAAAATATCCTCCGAGGGCTTTTTCATTAAATACTTTTCGCGGGCGAATTTTTCCAATAGAGCTGGATTTCCCATCATGATGCGGCGTTCTCTTTCGAGTTCCTTCAATTTTTGTTGATAATATTTTTTTTCTGCTCTGAGCTCCCTGAGCTCATCCCAAAGTCGGTATTGCACCGTAATGTCATTGGAATCTAGAAATAACATCCAAAAAAAAGCAATTGCCGTAGTGATCGCATAAAAGCGATATTTCCCTACGAACAATTGCTTTATCTGATTCATCGTACTATTAGAAATTCAATCCTGGGAAATAAGCATTCGCTCCCAATTCTTCTTCAATACGTAATAATTGATTGTATTTCGCCATACGATCTGAGCGAGAAGCTGAACCTGTTTTGATTTGACCTGTATTTAAAGCTACAGCTAAATCTGCGATGGTTGCATCTTCTGTTTCTCCCGAACGGTGAGACATGATGTTTTTGTATGAATTACGTTTCGCTAAATTAACGGTATCAATGGTCTCCGTCAATGAACCAATTTGGTTAACTTTTACTAAAACAGCATTAGCAACACCTTTTTCAATACCTTGTTGTAAACGCTTCACGTTTGTTACGAATAAATCGTCACCAACTAATTGACACTTAGAACCGATCAATTTAGTTTGCTCAGCCCAACCTGCCCAATCGTCTTCCGCCATACCATCTTCGATTGAGATAATTGGATACTTATCTGCCCAAGTCTTCCAATAAGCAGCCATCTCCATCGAGTTCAATTGCTTACCGTCTGATTTTTTGAAGGTATAAAGACCTGTTTTTTCATCATAAAACTCCGAAGCAGCAGCATCCATCGCGATGAAGATTTCTTCGCCTGGCTTGTAACCTGCTTTTTCGATCGATTGTAAAACGATTTCGATTGCCTCCTCGTTGGATTTGATGTTCGGTGCAAATCCTCCTTCATCACCTACGTTAGTAGAATATCCTTTGCTTTTCAAAACACCTTTCAATGCATGGAAAACCTCTGTACCCATACGTAAAGCTTGAGAAAAACTCTCTGCTTTCACAGGCATTACCATAAATTCTTGGAAATCAATTGAGTTGTCCGCATGAGAACCACCGTTTAAGATGTTCATCATTGGAACTGGAAGTGTGTTGGCATTTACGCCACCGATGTAACGGTATAAAGGCAATCCTGCTTCTTGTGCCGCAGCTTTCGCTACTGCCATAGAAACACCTAGAATGGCATTTGCTCCTAATTTTCCTTTGTTGGGTGTACCGTCAATTTCAATCATTAAACGGTCGATCATGTTTTGCTCAGAAACCTCTAAGCCCCATAATTCTTCTGCGATACTTGTATTTACATTTTCAACGGCTTTTAAAACACCTTTTCCAACGTAAACCGACTTGTCTTCATCACGTAGTTCTACAGCCTCGTGGATACCTGTTGAAGCCCCAGAAGGAACGGCTGCTCTACCAAAAGCGCCATCTTCCGTTTTAATATCTACTTCAATGGTTGGATTCCCACGGGAATCTAAAATTTGTCTGGCGTGAACGTACTGTATTGCACTCATCTTCTTATTATTATTGTGAATAAATTGATTACGAAACTATTTGCTTAAATTGCCTCGCAAAATAACGGAAAAAATAGCTAATTTCCTTGCATTTTCTTGTCACCAAACTGTTAAATATCTGATTTAAAGCCAAATAGTTATGAAAAATTTAATTATTACATTTTTTACTATTGTTATTGTTTGTTTCCTTGCTTTCGCAATCCAGGCGCAAGTAGAAGAGGTAGATGGTTTTGAAATGAAAATCAAATCTAACCCTAAAGCCCTTTTATTAGACGTCCGTACTTCTGGCGAATTTGGTGGGGGGCATTTACCGAATGCCAAAAACCTTGATTTCCGTTCTCCAGATTTTGCAGAAAAAATCAAATCTTTGGATAAATCTCAACCTGTTTTAATTTATTGTCTTTCTGGTGGCCGTTCGGCACAAGCTGCCGAATTGATGCGCAAAGAGGGTTTTGCGGTGACAGAAATGAAAGGTGGATACCTAAAATGGACCACCAAAATGAAACCTTTGGAAGGAGTGCCTAGCGTCAAGCATGATCAAGCTTGGGACAAAAAAGCTTTTGATAAAGTCATTGGGCAAGAGGGAGCGGTGGTAGTCGATTTCTTTGCCAAATGGTGCGCACCCTGCATTAAAATGATGCCAACGGTGGATAAATTGGCTACGGAATATGAAGGCAAAGTAAAAGTGCTAAAGGTAGAAGCGGATGGAAATCAGGCCATTTTGCAAGCTTATGGAATTGATGAAATTCCTGGTTTTTTGGTTTTCCAAAAAGGAAAACTTGTCTTAAAAACCGCTGGTTTTAGAGAAGAAGCTCAGCTCAAGGAATTATTTGAAAGAAGTTTGAAATAATTCCTTGACGAACCTTTCTTCATTTATTTGGTAAATAAACCCACTAAACTATTCGTGGTGCCGATTAAAATACTGAAAATCAAGGGAGCCACAAATCCGCT
>JBILRJ010000221.1:0-5290 GCA_044372695.1 Spirosomataceae bacterium | reverse complement strand
GCCTTTAGTCGAACTTAAGGTGCTCTGGGAAGTATAACCAATTTGCTGAAAATTGACATTTTCTTTTCGGAATAAATCCACTAAATCGGGACTTTTTTTAGAATTAGGTAATTCAGCTTTAAGGGACATGCGGTTATTTATTAAATAAAATACTGTTAATTTGCGTTATATCCTATTATGAAAAGACGATCATTTATTCAAAAAGCGTGTCCACTTCTTGTCGCTAGTCAATTAGTCCTTTTAACTAATTGCTCAAAAAACGACATGGAACCATCAAAACCCACTCCTGTCACAACAGAGGAAGAAAAAGAGTTTAAAAGGGTGGCCGGTCTGATCAATAATGATGGCTACTTTTCAGAAAACAAGTTGATTTACATCGACTTGGCTAATAAAAATTATGCTAATTTAAGTAAATTATTAAATTTTTCCAATATAATTGACTTAGGGATTTTGTTAATTCGAACGGATGAAAATACCATCAAGGCATTTGACAACTGTTGTCCTCATCAAGGGGTAAAAGGTTCTTGGACTTTTGAAAACAATCGATTCAAATGCCTTAATCACAACAACACATTTAACATCACTGAGACCAATGTGGTGTCTTGCAACTCTGGAAGTTTCTCAGGTGGATTATTGAGATATCCGACGAAAATTGTGAACAACTTACTGAAAATTACGACCTGATATTAAGTTTTTTATCTTGAAACACCTAAGAGATTTTAACGCTTTGGTTTCAATGGCCCAAAACCTCTTGGGAAGGTTCCAATACTTCCAATTCATGGGAATACCTGAATAAAAAATTCTTCAGTTCTTGATTGATTTCCAAATGAAATTCGACCAGCATAAAATCGAGTGAAATTTCCAAAATACGTTGAGACTCGTGAATTGGATATTTCTGAATGTAATTGCACATCCAGCTAGAACTTGAAACCTTGATCAATATACGTTCGATCTTAATTGGACCCTTATTGCTAGAATTACGATAAATACCCAAGATGTTTTTAAAATAATCAGAGGGATTGAATCCTTCCGGAATACGAATTTTACTTGGAGCAGAAACAGTTGCCATGGAATTAATTCGATCCAAGGCATACAACCAAGCCTGATCGAGATCCAATTTAATCACAGGCAACAATTCATCGATTTTTTGAAAAAGCACATACCAGCCCGTGTACCAACCGTTGTTGTATTCTTTTACCAACAAAGGAAGCGCCAACGTTTTCTTTAATTTGGAATGAGCCGAAATCCCCTGGTGGGTAATTTCAATGATCTGTTGGGCATAAATGTATTCAATGATTTGATTCAATTTCTCAGAACCTGAACGTTCTCCTTCTTTGATTAATTGAATGGCAGACCAAGGCAAAATGCGGTGAAATTTGGACAAATTATTTTCCAATGAAATGGCCCGAAGTTTGTTCACAATACCGGCGCCTTGACCCTCCGTAAACAAATGCTTATTGAAATCGATGGCAGATGCAATCTGATTTAATTCCTTCTCCGAAAAAGTTGGAAAAGCACTGATGTCATTGCGAACATATTGATAAAAATTACCCGAACGATGAAACCGTAACAATTCCCCATGAACCTCTTCCAAGGTAGGATAACGCTCATTGATGAGAAGTTTTAAAGCCCTGATATCCCGACTAAAACTTCGTTCACTGTAATCAAAAACATCAAATTGTTGCTCCAAATAATCTTTAAATGTATGATATGTAAGCCTAAAACTAGGTCTTAACAACAAATCATTTAACTCTTTGATGCGTTCAAAAGTAGGCATGCGATTTTTGTTTGCAAGTTAAGAAAATTTACAGACCGCCACTAATTGGCGGTTTGTAAAAATACCTTTGAGTATAAAAACATAAAAAAAGATGACTAAAAAGGTAAAAATGTGGATCGAAAATTGTCTAATGGTAAGAATGTACGATTATGCAGCTGAGGGAATCAGTAATTTAATGAAAGCGGGAGAAACATCGGAAGAAAGAGAAGCTTGGAAATATTTACTAGTTTACCTCCTACTCCTGAGCAGTTTGTGCATTCTATTCACTCCTTATGAATTACTTGAAATCGAAAACACCCATCATTACTACATAAGTTTAATTTTCATCCATTTCATCTTTTTGTCCCTGGGTTGTATTTATCAACTAAAGCACGAAGACAAAAAGAACTCATAAAACTATTTGAGTAATTGTTCGATTGCTTTGAGTGCAGATGGCAAAATGGTGTAATGCACAAATCGTTTATCATATTCAGAAGGTACGCGCAATATCGCTTCTGGTAAATGATATTGATTTTCGATGAATGTGTTCAACGATGAAATGAATTTAGAGCGCAATTGTCGCTGATTTTCGATGGATTTATCACTACACTGCAAAATTTTATTTAAATCCTCCGTGGTACAAATGTTATTTTTTTGATTAAAAATGAAATTTAAAAATACCAAGGCATGCTCTGGCAACTCCAAGTCTTTCCTAACAAGATAGGACTTACTTTTCTTCCATTTTTGAAAGAAAATCCATTGAACAAGAACTAAAATAATTAAAAGAACGCATACAAGATGGTATACATGTACGTCGTCTAAAACTGAGCTAGGGGTGTATAATTTCCCTACAACGATACTTCCCTTGATTAGACTATCCACATGGATGGAATCAATCAGCACACGATAATCATCATTTTGTTCAGAAATGTTTTTAAAGGAATAAAAATAATTTTCCTTATGAACAAGTTTTTGAGTATTATAAAAAATTAATTCATTTTTTCCTTTGTATCGATAGATGACATTTTGGTTTGGATCAATGAACCATATCTGGGGGTTAAAATTACGAGCGAAAAGGAAGCCTCCAATCCAATGGGCATCAATTTTTCCAAAGACCCTAAATTCGTTTCTTAAGGATTTAATCGTTCCTAATTTGGACCAAGTTTTGGTTTTAAAATCGTAAACAAAAAAAGGATTGCTAAATGAATTAATGTCGTTAATATAAGGCACAGCCTCCTCAGCTACAAAAATTTTATCTAAGCTTTCATCATAGCCGCCAAAAGTTGAAGAAAACCTTGCAGGCGCTCCTTCTGGGTTGGTCCCTTTGTAGCGCTCCCATTCTTTTTGCTTAGGTGTAAAATAGGTGGCTACATTATTTGCCTGCCAAAATCCCGTCCCTCCAAAAGCAAAAATCGTATCCTTGCGAAATGCTGACACATTGTTAAAATTGTAGCCTCTGTAAAAAGTTCGGTCAATTCGCTCTAATTCTTTATTTTCCAAATTCAAGGAATAAATTTGACCCGTTCCATTAACGGATATGTAAAATTCGCTTTTCGACTTTTTAAAACTGCGAATGTTATATTTACTATCCAAGTCATGTAAAATGAAGTTGGTAAACTTCAAAGGAAAAACCTTTGGAATACTATCGGTTTGATAAATATTTAGCTTTTGACTTAGTAAGTCGACACGAAGGACCGACTTGGAATCCACATCGAAAATGGTAAAAGTATATGACTCATCTACTTCTTGAGAAAAAGATTGAAAAATAATAAGAATAGAAGCAATGAAGCAAAAAAACGACTTTTTAATCAGCATATAATTATAAGCAGGTTTTAAAACCCAAAAGCTAGGTAAACAACAGAAATATCATTCGACAATAGGGTAAATTTGGGTTTTAAAAAATAACATATGAATAAACAGTCGTGCCATATGTAAAAAATATCCCTTTTAAAGATAATATTTTGGTACCATTTAATATCCTTATTGAAGTATTTTAAGATAAATATTTATTTAACGGTCGTTATTGGTACTTAAATTAAGCACATGTGCTTAAAATTTGACAAAACTGATTAAAAACAAAAATGGAATTTGAAAAAAAAATATTTAATTGCAGACTTATCTACAACACACATGACTGCACAAGCTAATTCCACAGATTTTCCATCGAGTAAGCGTTTATATTCTTTAGATGCCTTGAGAGGCTTTGACATGTTTTGGATCATGGGGGCCGAAGAAATTGTTCACCTGATTGCTAAGGCGACGGGTTCATCATTTTGGGAAACTGCGGCCTTTCAATTAAGTCACCCAGAATGGCACGGCTTCCGAATGTATGATTTAATCTTCCCCATGTTTTTGTTCATGGCTGGAGTCTCAACGCCCTACGCATTGGGAAGGGAATTGGAAAAAGGAAAAACGCGAGAGCAATTACTAGTCAAAGTCATTAAAAGAGGCCTAATTCTTGTTATATTAGGGATTATCTACAACAACGGCCTTGAATTCAAACCCCTTGAGGAGATTCGAATGGGAAGTGTGTTAGGTAGAATTGGATTAGGATATTTATTTGCGAATGTGATATTTCTGTACACCAAAAAGAATGTATTTCAACTAATTTGGTTTGGCGGCATATTGATTTTTTACTACGCCTTGTTAAAGTTCAATGCAGCGCCCGGATTCCCGATGGGAGATTTGACACAGGAAGGTAATTATGCTTCTTATTTAGACCGCTTGTGCATGCCCGGCCGCTTGTACAAAGGCAATCATGATCCGGAAGGTTTAACTTCTACGATACCAGCCATTGCAACGGGTTTGTTAGGGATCATAACAGGGAATTTCCTCAAAAACAACGCAAAATCTGGACGAGAAAAAAGTATTTACTTACTCCTTTCAGGGATCGGTTTGATCATTCTTGCTCAAATTTGGAACTTGGAATTTCCCATTAATAAGAACATTTGGACAAGCTCATTTGTTCTGCAGGCTGGGGGAATAAGTTTAGTATTTTTGGCCATTTTCTATTACATCATTGATGTATTAGAATACCGAAAATGGGCATTTTTCTTCAAAGTAATTGGAATGAATTCCATTCTAATTTACCTTTCTGGCGAATTCATAAATTGGGAGTTTACCACAGACCGATTGTTTCATTGGCTAGGCCAACTGTTCACCCAACCCTACGCCATGGTAGTTCTTGCCATCTGTTACCTTGGTATCAAATGGTGCTTCTTGTATTTCTTCTACCAGAAAAAAATGTTTTTGAGCGTGTAGAGAAGAGAGAAGAGAGAAGAGAGAAGAGACAGAGAAGAGAAAAGAGAGAAGAGAGGAGATTTAAGAGAGGAGAGTGAAGATAGATCACCTATTACCTTTTACCTATTAATGCGAATTAAGAGTTGAAATTATTATTAGGGTCTGTTATAAAATTATGTTTAAAAACAAGTTTGAATTTGCTATTTTCCTATTTCTTTGACAGAAATGCAATTTACTGGCTAATTTTTTTTCCATGGCATTTCTTTTTTTGAAAAAAAAGAAACAAAAAAACTT